>JBOHKD010000017.1:0-13073 GCA_050728895.1 Aestuariivirga sp. | reverse complement strand
TGCGTCAATTTCCTGCAGGAGCTTGGCGTCATCAATCGCGCCATTGGAGATAGCGTGGCCTTCTGCCCGCCTCTCATCATTACCGCCGATCAAATCCACGAATTATTCGATATCGTCGAAACAGCCCTCGACAAAACCGAGGCGTGGGTGGCGAAGGAAGGCCTGCGAACTCTCTAGCGCATTTTCCCGGAAAGTGGAATCCACTTTCCGGGAAAATGCGCCAGTTCAATTGGTTGGAGCATGTTCTTATCGCCAAAGTGTGTACACTTTGGCGGAACATGCTCTAACGCCGCTCCACCGGCGTCACGTAACGATCGCGCCTCTCACCTTTGCGCAGCAGTGTCACGCGCACGGCGCGATCGACGCGGTCGTGATCGAGAAGACGCAATAAATCGTCAACGCCCTGCACCGGCTCGCCATCGATGGCAATGAGGAGATCGCCGGGTTTCACTTCCGCCGCCTCCGCCGGACCATCCTTGATGACCGCCATGACGCGCACCCCCGAAGGCTGATCGACGCCGGCGAAGCGCGCCAGATGGCGGGGAATGTGGGTCGTCGCCCCCTCGATACCGAGGCTGGCGCGGCGCACCCTTCCGTGCTGAAGCACCTGCGTCAGCACATGCAGCGCCGTATTGCCGGCGACCGAAAAGCAGATGCCTTGCGCGCCCTGGATGACGGCGGTGTTGATGCCGATGACGCGGCCTTGTGAATCGACCAGCGGCCCGCCGGAATTGCCGGGATTAAGAGCGGCATCGGTCTGGATCACATCGTCGATCAAACGTCCGGTGGTGGCGCGGAGCGAGCGTCCCACGGCGCTGACGACACCGGCCGTCACCGTCTGCTCGAAACCCAGCGGATTGCCGATGGCGATGGCGAGCTGGCCCACGCGGATCATTTTCGAATCGACGAAAGAGAGCGGCGGCGCCTTGAGATGGACGTCGGTTCGCAGCACCGCGATATCGCTGTGGGGGTCTTCGCCGATGGTGCGGGCGGCCGCCTTCTGGCCGTCAGCCAGGCCCACCTCGATTGCGGTTGCCCCCGAAACCACATGGCTGTTGGTGAGGATCAAACCATCTGAAGCCACAACGAGACCGGAGCCGACGCCGCCCTGCGCCCTTCCTTTGCGCACGCCGATATGAACGACGGCGGGGCCTGCCTTATCGACAGCACCCATAACGGCAGCCGAATAGGCATCGTGAAGCGGCGCATCATCCTTGGTTTCAGGCGGCGTCGCAACGGCAAGGCTTGGGCTTTCATCGAGCATTGGGCAAATATGGGGAGGCGCTAAAGCCCCGCCAAGACCTGCCCGATATCGGCGCCGAGTTTCAGGGGGTGCAAGGCGCGAGCGGCGATGGTCTCGGGCCGCAAACGCACGTTAGAGCATGTTCCGCCAAAGTGTACACACTTTGGCGATAAGGACATGCTCCAAAGGATTGAGCTGGCGCATTTTCTTGTCCGGAAAGTGGATTCCACTTTCCGGGAAAATGCGCTAGACATGCTGGCCACCGTTGATATGAAGCTCGGCACCGCTCACATAGCTCGAAGCATCGGTACAGAGGAAATAGATGGCCTTGGCCACTTCCTCTGGCTGGCCCAGGCGGCGCTGCGGAATCTGCGGAATGATCTTTTCGGTGCCCGGCGACAGGATCGAGGTTTCTATCTCGCCGGGCGAGATTGCATTGACGCGGACATCGTGAGGGCCGAAGTCACCCGCCATTTCGCGGGTCAAGGCAGCAAGGGCAGCCTTCGAGGTGGAATAGGCTGCCCCCGCGAAGGGATGCATGCGCGAGCCCGCAATCGAGGTGACATTGACCACGGCACCCTTCGCCGCCACGAGCTCGTCCATAAGCCCGCGCGCCAGCATGATGGGCGCGAAAAAATTGATCTGGAACACCTTTTTCCAGTCGTCCTCGCTGGTCGCCAGCGTGTTGAGCCGTTCCCCTCCGGAGGCCTTCGGGCTGATCGCGGCGTTGTTGACCAGCGCGTGCAGCTTGGAACCTTGTGCTTGCAACTTCTCCTTCATCAGCGTGATGGCGGCGTGGGTGTCGGCTGAGGATGCAAGATCGACGGTGATATGGTCCTCCGGCCCGGCATCCCAGGGGCAATCCTCGGGAAAAGGATGGCGCGAGCAGGTAATGACGCGCCAACCCGCCGTCGAGAAGCGCTTGACGGTGGCGTGACCGATGCCGCGCGAAGCGCCGGTCAGGATCAGGGTCTTGCGTTCACTGTCGAGAAGCTGGGTCATTTTGGCGGATTGTGTGCTTTCGCCTTGGTGTGCGGGATATCGCGCACGGTGATCGGTTTCTTCCGCAGCGTGTTGCGCACCGCTTGCTGCCACTCTTTGAGTGCTTGGGCGCGAGGAACTCGTTCCACGTATTTGCCACGCTCCACCGCACGAAAAATTTCTTCTTCTTCCTTATCGAGGAATGGGGCGTCGAAACCAGGATATTTTGGTTTTTTCATACTGACCTCGTATAAGCTTCCGCCGTTAGGGGTAAAGCCTTTCCTTGCTCCAACCGTTTTCTCCGCCGGTTCTACGAAAAACCACGCGGTCGTGCAGGCGGAAGGGACGATCGTGCCAGAATTCGATAGCGAGCGGCTTGACGCGGAAGCCCGACCAAAAGGGCGGGCGCGGCACCTCTCCAATCGCATATTTCATCGCATATTTGGCCACCGCCGTCTCCAGCGCGAAACGGCTTTCGAGGGGGCGTGACTGCTGCGAAGCCCAGGCGCCAATGCGGCTGTCGCGGGGCCTTGTGGCAAAATAGGCATCTGCCTCCTCCTTGCTCACTTCCTCGATAAGACCGCGGATACGAATCTGGCGGTGCAGGCTCTTCCAGTGAAACACCAGTGCTGCCTTCATGGAGCCGGAAATCTCCCGGCCCTTCTGGCTTTCGAGGTTCGTATAAAAAACAAACCCCCGCTCATCGAAGCCTTTCAGCAGCACCATGCGGGCATTCGGCAGCCCGTCACCATCGACGGTGGCAAGCGTCATGCCGTTGGGATCGTTGGGCTCGGATTTCTCGGCCTCTTTCAACCACTCGCCGAACAGGCCGAAGGGATCGCTCCGCTCGGTAAATCCGATGGAATCGGTCAGCTTCACAAGATCGCGCAGGCTCATGGAATCGATGATGCCATTGCTTTCCAGTGGATTCCACTGTGGACTTGTGCCAAGTAACCTGACCGGGTTTCAGGCAGAAATTATCATGAACAATACCAATGGCTTAATGGTGGGGATGCGGGGCCTCGTCATGGGGGTTGCCAATAATCGCTCGATCGCCTGGGGAATTGCCAAAGCCTGCTCGGCCCACGGCGCGGAACTTGCCTTCACCTATCAGGGCGATGCGCTCAAGAAGCGGGTGGAGCCGCTGGCCGCCTCCATCGGTAGCCAGCACGTCCTGCCCTGCGATGTCACCGAAATGGCCTCGATCGATGCAACTTTCGCCGCTCTCGAAAAGTCCTGGGGGCGGCTGGATTTTCTTGTCCATGCCATCGCCTTTTCCGACAAGGACGAATTGACCGGCCGCTATGTCGACACCAGCGCCGAAAACTTCGCCAAGACCATGTTCATCAGTTGCTACAGTTTCACCGCCATCGCCCAGCGCGCCGAGAAGCTGATGACCGATGGCGGATCGCTCCTCACGCTTACCTACTATGGCGCCGAGAAGTGGATGCCGCATTACAATGTCATGGGTGTGGCCAAGGCGGCGCTGGAAGCTTCGGTGCGTTACATGGCCGCCGACCTCGGCCCCAAGAACATCCGCGTCAATGCGATTTCGGCGGGGCCCATCAAGACGCTCGCCGCCTCGGGCATCGGCGACTTTCGCTATATTCTGAAGTGGAACGAATACAACTCACCGCTGCGCCGTACCGTCACCACCGATGAGGTGGGCGATGCGGCCTTTTTTCTCCTCTCCAAGCTGGGGCGGGGCATCACCGGCGAAATCCTGCATGTCGATGCGGGCTATCACATTGTCGGCATGAAGAACCCGGAAGCGCCCGACATGACGGTTGTTCTCGGCAGCGACTGAACGCAGGGCGCCTCGCGCGGTTTGACGCAATGGCCGTTTGCGGCTTAATCAAGGGCCATGTCGTACAATACATTCGGTCATCTTTTCCGCCTGACAACCTTCGGCGAGAGCCACGGGCCCGCCTTGGGCTGTATCGTCGACGGGTGCCCGCCGGGGATCGCGCTCACGCCCACCGATATCCAAATCTTTCTCGACAAGCGCCGGCCCGGCCAATCGCGCTTCACCAGCCAGCGCCGGGAGCCCGATACCGTGAAAATCCTCTCCGGGGTATTCGAGGACGATCGCACCGGCGGCCCGCTGACCACCGGCACGCCGATCATGCTGCTGATGGAAAACGTGGATCAGCGTCCCAAGGATTATACCGACCTCCGCGACAAATTCCGCCCCGGCCATGCCGACTGGACGTATCAGGCGAAATACGGCTTGCGCGACTATCGCGGCGGCGGACGCTCTTCGGCCCGCGAAACGGCGGCGCGGGTGGCCGCGGGTGCTATCGCGCGCAAGGTCATACCCTCCGTCAATATCCGCGGCGCGTTGGTCCAGGTGGGTCCGCACGGCATCAATCGCACCAATTGGGATTGGTCACAGGTCGACAAGAATCCCTTCTTCTCACCCGATGCCAAGGCCGCGGGTCTTTGGGAAGACTATCTCGATGGGGTGCGCAAGGCGGGATCGTCCTGCGGCGCTGTCGTGGAAGTAACGGCGTCGGGCGTTTCTCCCGGCTGGGGGGCTCCCATATACGCAAAGCTCGACCAGGATATCGCCGCCGCTATGATGAGCATCAATGCCGTCAAGGGCGTCGAGATTGGGGCCGGGTTTGCCGCCGCGGCGTTATCGGGCGAGGAAAATTCCGATGAAATCCGCATGCGCCATGGCAAGCCGGAGTTCCTGTCGAACCACGCCGGCGGCATTCTTGGCGGCATTTCCACCGGCCAGGATATTGTGGTGCGTTTCGCGGTGAAACCCACTTCCTCGATCCTCAACCCACGGAAGACCGTGACGTCTTCGGGAGAGAACGCCGACATCGTCACCAAAGGCCGCCATGATCCTTGTGTCGGCATCCGCGCCGTGCCGGTGGGCGAAGCCATGCTGGCGCTGGTATTGGCCGATCATTTCCTGCGGCACAGGGGACAGGTCGGCGGCTAGTTACTCCACATCCAATGGCTCGGTGCCCGCCGCAGTGCCATCGGATTTCAGCGTGATTTTTTCGATTCGCGCCTCGGCGTCCCTGAGAAGCTTTTCGCAATGCTCCTTGAGGGTCCGTCCGCGCTCATAGATCGAGATCGATTGTTCAAGATCGACCTTGCCCGACTCAAGCTTGGTAACGATTTCTTCCAGTTGCGCGAGCGCCTTCTCGAAGGGAAGGCCGGCAATATCGGTGGTTTCCGCGGCCATCAGACATCTTCTCCGAATTGATCGGCATTGCCCCGCATCAGCGCTTGCACATGGGCGCCCACGGACGAGGCTAAACCTTGCAAATCATAGCCGCCTTCCAGCACTGACACAACGCGGCCCTCGGCATGGATGTGGGCTGCCTCCATGAGTTGCAGCGTCACCCAGGCAAAATCCGCTTCTGTCAATTGCAAGCTGCCGAGGGGATCGCGGTGGTGGGCGTCGAAACCGGCGGAAATGATCACAAGATCGGGCGCGAAGGCATCGAGGGCGGGGAGGATCACCGAACCCATGGCTTCGCGAAATTGCGTCGAGCCGTCCCCGGCGATGAGGGGTGCATTGAAAATGTTGCCAACACCGGTTTCGCGGGCAGCGCCGGTTCCGGGATAAAGCGGCATCTGGTGAGTCGAGCCGTAGAACAAGTCAGGATCGGACCAGAAAATGTCCTGGGTGCCATTGCCATGATGGACGTCGAAATCGACAACCGCCACGCGCTCGGCGCCATGGCGATCGCGGGCGTAGTGGGCGGCGATTGCCGCATGGTTGAAGAAGCAAAAACCCATGGGTTTGGCTCGTTCGGCATGATGACCGGGCGGCCGGAGCGCACAGAATGCATTGTGGGTCTTGCCTTGAAACACCAGATCGACGGCGGCGGTCGCTGCCCCCACGGCGCGGAAAGCAGCCTCCAGTGTTCCCGGCGACATCACCGTGTCGGGATCGAGATATTCAAAGCCCTCCCCGGGAGCAGAGGCTCGGATGTGTTGCAGATGTTCAGCATCATGGGCGCGGAGAATATCTGCGTCGCGGCCCAAGGGTGCTTCGCGGCGCAGAAGGTCGTTGAATGGGCGTGTCGCCAGAATCCGGTCGATGGCGCGGATGCGGTCCACCCGTTCCGGGTGGCCCTCAGGTGTCACATGAGCGAGCGAGGCTGGGTGGGTGAACAATGCGGTGGTCATGGACCGCTTGTAGCTGGAGGCACACGGGACTGCTATAGACGCCCACTGCATGCTAGCCGTGAATGACATTGCCGCTGCCGTGGAGGCGCTGAACCTGGGCCACCTCGCAGCCTTCCCGACCGAGACCGTCTACGGCCTTGGCGCGGATGCCACCAATGACAAGGCGGTGGCGCGTGTCTATGAGGCCAAGGGAAGGCCAGCCTTCAATCCGCTGATCGTCCATGTGCCGGACAAGATGGCGGCCTTGCGCCTTGGAATGTTTCCGGATGCGGCGAAACGGCTGGGGCAAGCATTTTGGCCGGGGCCTCTCAGCATCGTCGTCAGGCGGAGTGCCCATTGCCCGGTATCGCTGCTTGCCTCTGCCGGGCTTTCCAGCATTGCCATTCGCGTCCCGGCCCATCCCACAGCGCTCGAACTGCTAAACGCTTTTGGAAAGCCGGTTGTCGCACCCAGCGCCAATCCATCGGGACGCGTTAGCCCGACGCAAGCCGAGCATGTGCGAAGGCATCTGGGCTCAAAGGTCGCGGTGATCCTTGATGGCGGCCGTTGCAAGGTGGGTGTTGAATCGACGGTCGTGAGTTTCCTTGAGGAGACGCCGAAATTGCTGCGGCCCGGCGGTATTTCGCGCGGGCTGATCGAACAGATCATCGGTACGCCGCTTATCGTCGAGACCCATGCCTCGCGGCCCCATGCACCGGGTCAGTTGCTTAGCCATTATGCGCCGCGCGCCGAAATCCGCCTGAATGCTGTATCCCCGCGCGACGGCGAAGCCTATCTGGGCTTCGGCCCCCTGCATGCCCACGGGCCCTATACGCTATCGGCCTCGGGCGATCTCATCGAGGCCGCCGCCAGTCTCTTCCGCCTGTTGCACGGCATCGATGCTACTGGCGTTTCGTCGATTGCCGTGGCTCCCATCCCCCATCACGGGCTTGGCGAAGCGATCAACGACCGGCTGATGCGCGCCGCAGCGCCCCGGGACCGGGCATGACCGGCAAACCTAGCGAAGATACACTCAAGCGTCTCGCTACCGTGGTGGGAGAGAAGAACGCCATCCGTTCCGCAGCCGCGATGGAAACCTATATGCGCGAGTGGCGCGGTCTCTGGCACGGCAAATCGCCCTTGGTGCTGCGCCCCCGTTCCACGCAAGAAGTTTCGCAAGTCCTCGCCATCGCCAACGAGACACGCACCGCCATCGTGCCGCAATCGGGCAATACCGGACTTGCCGGCGGGCAAATCCCCCATGAGACCGGCACGGAAATCCTGCTCTCGCTCGACCGCATGACGCGGATCGTCGATGTCGACGCAGCCGACAACACCATGACGGTCGAGGCGGGCGCCATTCTCAAATCGGTGCAAGAGGCGGCCGACGCGGTGGACCGGCTGTTTCCGCTTTTCCTTGCTTCCGAAGGTTCGGCCCGCATCGGCGGCAATCTCTCGACCAATGCGGGCGGACTCAATGTGATCGCCTATGGCAACGCGCGCGATCTCTGCTTGGGGCTTGAAGTGGTGCTGGCCGATGGCCGCATCTGGAACGGCCTCAAGCGGCTGCGCAAGGACAACACAGGCTATGATCTCAAGAACATATTTATCGGGGCTGAGGGAACGCTCGGCGTCATTACCGGCGCCGTTCTCAAGCTCTATCCCAAGCCAAGGCACTCTGAGACGGCGTTCATCGCCGTCCCCTCGCCCCAGGCCGCCATCGATCTTCTGTCGCTGGCCCGCGCGCTGAGCGGCAACTGTGTCACGGCCTTCGAACTCATGCCGCTCCTCGCCATGGACTTCACCATCAAGCATATGGGCGTGCGCGATCCGTTGGCTTCACCTTCGCCGTGGTATGTGCTGGCGGAACTTGCCGATCCCGCACAGGGTACCTTCGATCTAATCCTCGCAGAAGCCATGGCGCAGGGGCTGGTGGGCGATGCTGCCGTTGCCCAGTCGGGCGCCCAACGCGCCGAGCTGTGGGCCATACGCGAACTCATGTCGGAATCGCAGAAGTTCGAAGGCGGCTCGATCAAGCACGATATCTCCGTAGCCGTGTCGAAGGTGCCGCAATTTCTCGATGAAGCGGCTGCGGCGATCACCCGTTACATGCCTGGCGCCCGCCTGTTTTCCTTCGGCCACCTGGGCGACGGCAATATTCATTTCAACGTGTCGCAACCCGTGGGCATGGACACGCAGGCCTTCCTCGATAAATGGGAGGAGATGAACGCGGTCGTCTTCGAGATTGTACTGAAACTTGGCGGCTCGATCAGCGCCGAACATGGCATCGGGCGATTGAAGCGGCATCACATGGCGCGGATCAAATCGCCGGTGGAATTGCAAATGATGCGGGACTTGAAACGCATGCTCGACCCCAACGGCATTCTCAATCCCGGCAAGGTGCTGCCGGAGTGACGGCGTTTCCCAGACTCGGTGTTTCGGCCTGTGTGTGGAAAGGCCACAAGGTGCTGCTTGTCCAGCGGGCAAAAGCGCCGCTAACCGGATCATGGTATTTTCCCGGCGGACATGTGGAGCTGGGCGAAACGGCACTTGCGGCGGCAAGGCGGGAATTGCTGGAGGAAACCGGCGTTAGCGCCGATCTCACGTCGCTTATCGGCATCTATGATGTAATCCGCCGGGACGCCATAGGCGCCATTGCGGTTCATTATGCAATCGTCTGCTATGGGGGCCTGTGGCGGGAAGGCGAGGCGAGCCCTGCGAGCGATGCGCTTGCGGCGCGCTGGTTCGATCCCACCGATTTCGGCGCCATCGACTTGGACGCTCAAGTCCGCGACGCTATCCAGCGCACGAGGCTCAGCTTAAGTCTTTGACTTAAAATGATCCTTCCAAATTAACCTTCGTTTAAGGATCGAGTCGCCCAAGCCCCCACAGTTGCTAATGTGCCGGGCGGATGCACAAATTCAACGCCAGGACGCTTAATCCACCGAGTACGGCAGAGGCCAAGCACATGGCGCTCCGCTACATCCTCGATGCCTGGGAGGAAGCGGTCTATGACGGGCTTGACCCCGACTGTATCGCCACAGCGGCGATTTTCGCCGCCCTCTCGGACATGATCGCCACCTATGGCGAGGAACCCGTGGCGGTAATGTGCGAACGCCTGCCGGACCGCATCCGCGCCGGTGAATTTACCATCAGCAAGACCAAGCAATAATTCAACTGCGGATATCCACCACGACGCGGCCGCGCACCTCGCCCGCCACGATTGCGGCAGCGATGCGAGGCACGTCTTCGAGCCTGACATGGGTCGTCAACGCCTTCAGCTTGCCGAGATCGAGATCGCGGGCGAGGCGCTCCCAAGCCAGGAGACGGCGGGGCAAGGGCGTCGTCACCGAATTGATGCCGATGAGCCTAACGCCGCGCAGGATGAATGGCGCAACCGAAGTTGGCAGGTCCATGCCCTGCGCCAGGCCGCAAGCGACGACGGTTCCCTCGGGATTGGTCTGCGACAGCACATTGGCGAGTGTCACCGAGCCCACGGAGTCCACGGCCCCGGCCCAGCGTGCCTTGCTCAGGGCCTTTACCGGCGTATTGAACTCGTTACGGTCAACTATGCCCGCAGCACCCAGATTTTTGAGGAAACCCTCTTCCGATGGGCGGCCCGTCGAAGCTACGACGCGGTAACCGAGCTTGGCCAGAATGGCGATTGCCGTGGTGCCCACGCCACCGGCGGCGCCTGTCACCAGAATGTCGCCGTCGGCAGGCTTCACCCCCTGCTCTTCCAACGCCATCACACACACCATCGCGGTGAACCCGGCCACCCCCGCTGACATGGCATCGGCACAGGTCCAGCGCTCAGGCACCGGCACCAGCCAGTCGCCCGATACGCGCGCTACTTCCGAAAACCCGCCATGATGCTGCTCGCCCACACCCCAGCCGTTCAGCACCACGAGATCGCCCGGCTTCCAGCGGGGATGGCTCGATGTCCGCACCGTTCCGGCAAAGTCGACGCCGGGGATCAGCGGATATTTGCGAATGATCGGCGCCTTGCCGGTCAAGGCGAGGCCGTCCTTGTAGTTGACCGAGGAATGACTGATATCGACGGTGACGTCGCCCGCCATCAGATCGGCCTCGGTAAGGCTCACGAACTCGGCTTTCTGGCCTTCCTCGGTCTTGCTGATCATTATGGCGCGGAACGGCATGGTCTCCCTCACAGGGTTTCGATGAATTTGACGGGCTGGCCATGGGCCTGGCCTACGATCTCGCCGTCCCACATAACCCGGCGGCCACGAACGAAGGTGCCAACGGGCCAGCCCGTGACTGTCATGCCGTGATAGGGCGTCCACTTGCAGCGGCTTTCGATCCAGCCATTGGTGATTTCCCGGCGGCGCTGCAAATCGACGACCGTCAGGTCCGCGTCGTAACCCTCGGCGATCCGGCCCTTGCGCGCCATGCCGAAGATGCGGCCGGGACCGTGAGAGGTGAGATCGGCGAAGCGCTCAATGGAAAGCCTGCCCTTGTTCACCCAATCGAGCATGATGGGCACCAGCGTCTGCACGCCTGGCATTCCCGACGGCGACTGGGGATAAGGCTTTTGCTTTTCTTCCAGAGTATGGGGCGAGTGATCCGATCCCAGCACATCGGCGATGCCGGAGACGAGCCCTTGCCACAGTCTTTCACGGTGCTCGGGCGCCCGCACCGGCGGGTTCATCTGTAGCAACGTGCCAAGCTTTGCATAGTCCCCTGAGGAGAAGGTCAAATGATGCGGTGTCATCTCGACGGTGGCGATATCCTTGTTGGCGGCCAGCAGCGGCATTTCATCGGCGCTCGAAACATGCAGCACATGGATACGCTTTCCCGCCTGGCGCGCCAGCCGCAGCAAGCGTTCGGTACACAGGCGGGCGGCTTCCGCATCGCGCCAGACGGGATGGCTCGAAGGATCGCCCGCCCGTTGTTCGCTCTTTCGTGCGTTCAAACGATACTCGTCTTCGCTGTGAAAGGCGGCGCGGCGGTGGATATTCTTGAGAATGCGGGCGATGCCTTCGTCATCCTCCACCAGCAGCTCGCCGGTGGATGAGCCCATGAACACCTTGACGCCCGCACAGCCGGGAAGCCGTTCAAGCTCGCCCAGCTCATGGGTATTTTCGCGGGTGCCACCCACATAAAAGGCGAAGTCGCAATACATGCGATTGGCCGCGCGCTTCACCTTGGCGGCCAGCGCTTCCGCCGTCACCGTCAGGGGCTTGGTGTTGGGCATCTCGAAGACACTGGTGACGCCGCCCATCACCGCGGCGCGGCCTCCCGTCTCCAGGTCTTCCTTGTGTTCAGCGCCGGGCTCGCGCATGTGCACCTGGCTGTCAATCACCCCAGGCAGGATGTGCAGGCCCCGGCAGTCAACCACCTCACCGGCCTGTTCGGCGCCGAAGTGGCCCAGCCCCACGATCCGGCCAGCGGACATGGCGACATCGCGCTCGCCCACGCCATCGTGGTTGACGACGGTGCCGCCCTTCAGGATCATATCAGCACTGAATGCCATGAGCTTTCCTTGATTGTACCTGATGCCTTACGTAAATGTGCCTGATGAATGAAGCAACAGAGATGAATGCCGCGCCATTTTCAGCGGGCGGTCTGGCGGCACGGGCGGTTTTGCGGATCAAAGGGCAAGAGGCCCGGCATTTCCTGCACACGCTGCTGACCTCCGATATCGAAGGCTTGAAACAGGGTGCGGCCGTCTATGGGGCGCTGCTCACGCCACAGGGCAAAATTCTCTTCGATATCTTTGTATTCGATGCGGGCGAGGCTTTCCTCGTGGATTGTTCGGCGGCGCAGAAGACCGATCTGATGAAGCGGCTCGCCTTCTACAAGCTCCGTGCCAAGCTGGATATCGCTGAAATCGCCGATCTTGACGTGGGCGTGTCACCGCAAGAGCCGGCACGGGAGTTGCGTTACCGCGATCCGCGCACCATCGGCATGGGCTGGCGATTCCTGGCGCCCAAGGGCTCGTTAGCCAAAGCAGAAAATTATGAAGCAGCGCGCATCGGCTTGGGTCTTGCCGACACGGATGCCGATCTCGGCTCGGGAGAATTTTTCCCCCATGAAGCCAATCTCGATCAGCTTGGTGCGTTAAGTTTCGACAAGGGCTGCTATGTCGGCCAGGAGGTCGTCTCGCGCATGGAACATCGGGGGATGGCGCGGAGCCGCATCCTGCCGGTGCGCCTTGGTGGGGCAGCACCGCCCAAGGGATCGGACATAAGCGCCGGGGGGAAGACCATTGGCACTCTCCTTTCCTCTGCCGGGCAGAAGGCATTGGCGCTGCTCCGGCTCGACCGGCTGGCGGAAGCTGCCGGACCGCTGCTGACGGAAGGTGTCAGTGTCGAGGTTCTGAAACCTCGCTGGGTCCGCTATGATGTGCCCGGCACGAAATGACTGCAATCGAACATCCAGACGGCATTCGCCGCTGCGGCTGGTGCGGCACGGACGCCATCTATGTGGCCTATCACGACACGGAGTGGGGCGTGCCTGAATACGACTCGCGCGCACTGTTTGAAAAACTGCTGCTTGACGGTTTTCAGGCAGGGCTTTCGTGGATTACCATTTTGCGCAAGCGCGATGCTTTTCGCGCGGCGTTTGACGATTTCAATCCGGAAAAAATGGCGGCTTACGATGCGCGAAAGCTTAAATCCCTGATGCAGGATACCGGCATCGTGCGCAATCGCCTGAAGATCGATGCAAGCGTCAGCAATGCAAAAGCCTATTT
>JBOHKD010000016.1:0-13183 GCA_050728895.1 Aestuariivirga sp. | reverse complement strand
GCATATTTCTCCTCGCTTTCCCGATCCTTACCATACCGTCGCCCTGCCTTGGCAAGAGCAGATCGCCGCGATAAAAGTCAAGCAGCGTTTGACCAAGGTTCGGGGTCAAAAAATGGCCACTGTGAAACTCTGGTCCGATGCGGAGGTTGATGCGGCCCCACGCCTCAAGGCGGTGTTCGACGACATCCGCGCCATCCGGAAGTCCGACTTCGTCAACAACTTCCTAGTGCGGACGTGGCGCATCCCCGGAGCAGCCACGATCATACGCCCATTTTTTTAAGGAGGACGTTATGCCCAAGATGGTCTTCGTGAACCTGCCCGTGAAGGATCTCGCCGCCGCGACCCGATTCTACAAGGCGATCGGATGCGAGAAGAATGAACAGTTCAGCGACCATCAGTCGGCCAGCATGGTCTGGTCCGACACCATCACCTTCCAACTGCTGACGCGCGATTACTTCGCGACCTTCAGCACGAAGCCGATCGCCGACGCGCAGTCAGCCACCGCAGTGATGATCGCCCTGACCTACGATAGCCGCGAAGACGTGGACACCATCACAGAAGCCGGGGCGGCTGCGGGCGGCAAGGCCGATATCCGTGAGCGGCAGGACATGGGCTTCATGTACAACCGTGCTGTCGAAGACCCCGATGGCCATGTTCTCGAGTTCATGTGGATGGACATGAAAGCAGCGTCAGGCATGACGGGCGAGCAGCCCGAGTCGACTTAACAACGAGGAGAGACCCGCATGTTTCGCACCGCCCTCATTGCCGTAGCGTCGCTCATCTGCGGCCCCGCACTGGCCCAGTCACAACCGGCGGGCGACCGCGTCCAAGTCAACGGCATGCAGATGTACTACGAAGTCTCCGGCGAAGGCGACCCGCTGATCGTGCTGCACGGCGCCTACATGAACATCCCGTCCATGGGCGAAATCATCCCGATGCTCGCCAAGACCCACCGCGTCTATGCGCTGGAGTTCCAGGGCCACGGCCGCACCACCGACATCGACCGGCCGATCACCTATCCCAACCTGGCCGACGACGTGGCCGCGTTCATGGACGCGACCGGACTCGGGGAGGCCGATGTGTTCGGTTATTCGATGGGCGCGGTCGCGGGCCTGCAACTCGCGATCCGGCACCCAGAGAAGGTCGACCAACTCGTCGCCGCTTCGGTTTCTTACGACGAACAGGGCTGGCAGCCGGCGTTCAGGGAATTCA
Source organism: Aestuariivirga sp. (assembly GCA_050728895.1). GTDB lineage: Bacteria > Pseudomonadota > Alphaproteobacteria > Rhizobiales > Aestuariivirgaceae > Aestuariivirga. The sequence continues at coordinate 11,971 of JBOHKD010000016.1, read as the reverse complement.
TCCCGCAGATGACGGTGGAAATGTTCGTGGCCATGCCGTTCGCTGAGGAATACCGCAAGCTCGCCGCCGATCCGGAAGGCTTTCCAGCGCTCGTCAAGAAGCTGATCGCCATCGAGCACGAGCCGATGGCTTGGGAAGCCGACGTCAAGGCAATGAAAACCCCTGTGCTGATCATCACCGGCGACGCGGATGTGGCAACGCTCGAACATTCAGTCGCGATGTTCCGCCTGCTGGGCGGCGGAGGCATGGGTGACATGGGCCAGCCGCTGCCGGCGTCGCGTCTCGCCGTCATGCCGGCCACCTCCCACACAGCCGTGATCGGCCAAGCCGAGTTGCTGCACGCCGTCATCGAACCGTATCTGCAAGGCGTGACCCCGAAGGGCATGTTTGAATAGCGGCGGTCTTGCGGACCTAGGCGGGCGCCCCTTCGCGAACGGCTGGCAAAGCGGATTGTGCTCGGCAGCCAGGCCTGTGGTGGGAGGCATCGTTCTATAGACGTTTAATTTTGGCCTGGGGCGGCACATTCGCTATATAAGCGCTAGACCAACGCTTGCTCAAAAGGCCCGCCCATGCCCACCTACCGTTCCCGCACCACGACCCACGGCCGCAACATGGCGGGAGCCCGCGGGCTTTGGCGCGCTACCGGCATGAAGGACGCGGACTTCGGCAAGCCGATCATCGCCGTGGTCAATTCCTTCACGCAATTTGTACCTGGCCACGTCCACCTCAAGGACCTTGGCCAAATGGTGGCGCGCGAGATCGAGGCTTCGGGCGGGGTCGCCAAGGAGTTCAACACCATCGCCGTCGATGATGGCATCGCCATGGGCCACGACGGCATGCTCTATTCGCTGCCCTCGCGCGAAGTGATCGCCGATAGCGTCGAATACATGGTCAACGCCCACTGCGCCGATGCCATGGTTTGCATCTCCAATTGCGACAAGATAACGCCCGGCATGTTGATGGCGGCACTTCGCCTCAATGTTCCGGCGGTTTTTGTGTCCGGAGGCCCCATGGAGGCGGGCAAGGTGGTGCTGGCGGACGGGAAGAGCCGCGCCGTCGATCTGGTCGATGCCATGGTGGCCGCCGCCGACGACCGGGTTTCGGAAGCCGATGTCGCGGTGATGGAGCGTTCGGCTTGCCCCACCTGCGGCTCCTGCTCCGGCATGTTCACCGCCAATTCGATGAACTGCCTGACCGAGGCGCTCGGCCTGTCGCTGCCGGGCAATGGCTCGGTTCTGGCTACCCATGCCGACCGCAAGCGGCTGTTCCTCGAAGCGGGCCACATCATCGTCGATCTGGCGCGGCGTTATTACGAGCAGGATGACGCGAGTGCCCTGCCGCGCAACATTGCCAATTTCGCCGCTTTCGAGAATGCCATGACGCTGGATATCGCCATGGGCGGCTCCACCAATACCGTGCTGCACATTCTCGCCGCCGCCCATGAGGCGGAGCTTGATTTTACCTTGAAGGATATCGACCGCCTGTCCAGGCGGGTGCCCGTGCTGTGCAAGGTAGCACCCGCCAAGGCCGACGTTCACATGGAAGATGTGCATCGCGCCGGCGGCATCATGGCGATCCTCGGCCAGCTTGACCGGGCGGGCCTGATCAACCGGGCGCCGCCGACGGTACACACCGCCAGCATCGGCGAGGCCATCGAGCGCTGGGACGTAAGCCGCAGCAAAAGCCCCGCGGTGCGGCAATTCTATATGGCAGCACCCGGCGGCGTGCCGACGCAAGTGGCTTTCAGCCAGGAACGCCGCTGGGACGATCTCGATCTCGACCGCGATACGGGTGTCATCCGCAATGCCGAACATCCCTTCTCGAAAGATGGCGGGCTCGCGGTGCTGAAAGGCAACATCGCCACCGAAGGCTGCATCGTCAAGACGGCGGGCGTCGATGAATCGATCCTCAAATTTGCCGGTCCCGCCGTGGTCTTCGAAAGCCAGGATACGGCGGTGAGCGGCATCTTGACCGGCAAGGTGAAGGCTGGCGATGTCGTGGTCATCCGCTACGAGGGCCCGCGCGGCGGTCCCGGTATGCAGGAGATGCTCTATCCAACGAGCTACATCAAATCGAAGGGCTTGGGAAAGGTCTGCGCGCTTGTCACCGATGGGCGTTTCTCCGGCGGCACCTCGGGTCTCTCAATTGGACACGTCTCGCCGGAAGCGGAAGAAGGCGGCCTGATCGGCCTCGTTCATGCCGGTGACAGAATCGAAATCGATATTCCCAACCGCAGCATCCATCTGGCCGTGAGCGAAAGTGAACTCAAAAAGCGCCGCCGTGAGATGGATGCAACAGGCGCCAAGGCTTGGAAACCCGCCGAAAAACGCCCGCGCAAGGTGACGACGGCACTCCGCGCCTACGCCGCATTCGCTACCAGCGCTTCCACGGGTGCGGTGCGCAAGGTGCCTTGAACGTGATAACCATCCGGTTGACAGCCTATCGAATCTGGCCTGCGTTTCCTGTATGCTGCTTGGGCGGTGCATGGGAGAAGGAAGGCCCTAAAAGCGCCCGGGTTGCCTGCGTGTAGTGTCCCATCGACAACATGAGGAGTTCGGCCATGAAACGTCTTGTTATCGCCTGCGCGCTGGCTGCTTCGCTGGCGTTTGGCCTGTCTTCACCCGCCGGCGCCAAGGTGAAGATCGGGGTTTTCTTCGGCACTCCCCACTATGATTATCAGGTGGGTCCGGGTTATATTTACCGGGATGGTTACGGCTGGTATGAGCCGGCACCGGTGTATGGTTATCGCCTCTCTTGTGGCGAAGCCAGGGCGGAGGTTCGCAGCCAGGGCTATCGCAATGTTTCAACGATTGAATGCCGGGGCCGCACCTATACTTTCGAGGCCACGCGCCGGAGCAGGCTGGTCATCGTCTACGTAGATTCGAGAACCGGCAACGTTTGGCGCGACTAGGGTCTGTACCCACATAGATTGTTGAAAAGCAAGGATGGACGTGATTCACCGTGGCTGGAGGTGGATCATGCGATTCGATTTAAGCGATGAGGAATGGGCTGTTCTGGAGCCGTTAATGCTGCGTCCCTGATGGGGCCGGGCGGAGTTCATCATAGCGCCGGATCATTTCCATCTCTCCACTCTCAGCCCTTCCACCCGCTCGAATTCCCGCAAATTGTTGGTCGCCATTATCAATCCCTGCGATCTTGCAATACCGGCAATCATTAAATCATAGGCTCCAATCATCATGCCTTGGCGCTCAAGCGTAGAGCGTATCTGACCCGCGTGCAGAGCGGCACGGCTGTCGAAGGGAAGAAGTTCGAGCCGGGCGGCAAAGTTCTCGATGATGGCGATCCGCCGCGGCGGATCGTCGTAACGCCCGGCGCCATAATAAAGTTCAAAGAGGCTTACATCGGAAACCGCCATGCGTCCGTCGTGCGCGGCGAAGCGTTCGGCGAGAGAGCGGCTGCGCTTTTTCAGCGCGTGGATACAGATATCCGTATCCAGCAGATAGGCGAGCATCAGGATTCTTTGCGGCGCTGGGGCGGAAGTTGCATCCGGTCGCTCAGGAAATCGGCGTCAAGCCGCGGGCCTGCGAAGAACTCCGCCCAGCTTCCGCCCGCCGGGAGGATCATTCGCGCCGCCCCTTGCCGGATGATCTCGACGCGCTTCACATGCTCCGGCAATGCCACGGCTTTGGGCAGCCGGACAGCTTGGCTCTTATTGGATTTGAACACCGAAGACTGGGTCATGGTCAATGTATATACCAAAGGGATATACATTGCAAGGCATTTACAGCATCACCCGGATCACGGCGCCGGATGGCTCAATTCAAAATCTCCTCCCTTGCGGGGAGGGCGAAACAGAAGATTCAGCGTCACGTCATCACGCATTAGGCATAAAATCTGGCGGAGAGGGAGGGATTTGAACCCCCGGTACGGTTACCCGTACTCCGCATTTCGAGTGCGGCGCGATCGACCACTCTGCCACCTCTCCGCGTTGCAAGGCTTAAGATCGCCCGTGCTCAATAGCGGCAGCGTTACTTTCTGCCAACCCTTTTCGCTGCCCCCAATTGACAGCGCGGCCCCGCCTGCTACAAGCCCGCTCATGTGCATTCCGGGCAAATTTGCGAAAACCGCCAAAACGGCGTGAGCTTTCTCCCCTGGCCTTAGGTCCCCGGGCGGGGAGGAAGGCCGCCGGCATTTACGATGCCTGAAGCATACATCGTGTAAAACTGGGGCCGGATGAAAGAAGTCAAGGAGCTTGGCCCCATGAATTATAAGGTTGCGGTTGTCGGCGCCACCGGCAATGTCGGGCGTGAAATGCTGAACATTCTGGCCGAGCGCGAGTTTCCGGCGGATGAGGTTTTTGCCATCGCCTCGCGCCGTTCCATGGGTGTTGAAGTCTCCTATGGCGATGCCACGTTAAAATGTCAGGACCTGGAGCAATTCGATTTTTCGCGGGCCGATTTCTGCCTGATGTCGGCGGGCTCCGCCGTGGCCAGGGAATGGGCTCCGAAGATCGGCGCCGCGGGTGCTATCGTCATCGATAATTCCTCCTGCTGGCGTTACGATCCTGAGGTGCCGCTCATTGTTCCCGAGGTGAACGCCACAGCGCTTGAGGAATACATGGCCCGGAAAGTCCGGCGCAACATCATCGCCAACCCCAATTGTTCGACGGCCCAGCTCGTCGTGGTGCTGAAGCCCTTGCACGATGTGGCGAGGATCAAGCGTGTCGTGGTCGCGACCTATCAGTCGGTCTCCGGTGCCGGCAAGGAAGGCCTCGATGAACTGTGGAACCAGACCAAGGGGATTTTCGTCACCGATTCTCCGGCACCCCGGAAGTTCACCAAGCAGATCGCCTTCAACTGCATTCCCCATGTCGATTCCTTCATGGATTCCGGCGATACCAGGGAAGAGTGGAAGATGAGCGTCGAAACCAAAAAGATACTCGATCCCAGGATCAAGGTCACCGCGACTTGCGTGCGCGTGCCGGTCTTTGTCGGTCACTCGGAAGCCGTCAACATCGAATTCGAGATGGAGATTTCCGCCGATGAGGCGCGCGAAATCCTGCGCGAGGCGCCGGGCTGCATGGTGGTCGACAAGCGCGAGGATGGCGGCTACGTGACGCCGGTTGAATGCGTCGGCGATTTCGCCACCTTTGTTTCGCGCATCCGCGAGGATGCAACGATCGAGAACGGCCTCAATCTGTGGATCGTCTCCGACAATTTGCGAAAAGGCGCGGCGCTGAACACCGTGCAGATCGCCGAAAGCCTCATCAACCGCGGCCTGCTGAAAAAAGCCTCCTGAATGAGAAAGCAAGACTGGGCGCATTTTCCCGGAAAGTGGATTCCACTTTCCGGACAAGAAAGTGCGCCAGTTCAATTGGTTGGAGCATGTTCTTATCGCCAAAATATGTACACTTTGGCGGAACATGCTCCAGCGGTAAACCCGGTCCCGCTTCTTTCCTGTCCCGTCTTACATCTTGGGCAACAGTACCTTGTCAATCACATGAATGACGCCGTTTGATTGTTCAACGTCCGCGATGGTGACGCTGGCAACACCGCCGGATTCATCGGTCACCGTGATCTTGTCGCCGTCGGCCTTCAGCATGAGTTCGCAACCGCCCACGGTTTTCACCTTGTGCACGCCGCCATCGTCCTTCACCATCTTCATGACGGCGTCGGCCATTGCCTTGGCACCCACCACATGGCAGGTAAGAACTTTGGTGAGTGTATCCTTGGCCTCAGGCTTGAGAAGGCCATCGACGGTGCCGGCCGGAAGCGCGCCGAAGGCATCGTTGGTGGGGGCAAACACGGTAAATGGGCCGGCACCTTGCAGTGTCTCAACGAGACCCGCTGCCTTGACAGCAGCCACAAGCGTCGTGTGATCCTTCGAGTTTACAGCGTTTTCAATGATGTTTTTTCCGGAAACATTTCCGCGCCGCCAACCATCATTTCGGCAAAGGCTGTCGATGTGCCCAGCGCAACGGTGAGTGACAATGCAATGAGGGAACTCTTGAGCATGGATATCTCCTGTTTGATTTATATGGGGGTGGGCTAACGCATTTCCCGGAAAGTGGAATCCACTTTCCGGATAAGAAAATGCGCCGGTTCAATTTGTTGGAACATGTTCCAACACCGGCATATACGGAGGCCATCCGCCTATGGTTGCAGAAGTGTTAAAATCAGGCCGTGAGGTCACCCCAGCGGGCGGAGCCGAGGATGGGGCCGGTCTTGCCCTGCTGCAAAAGCGCTACGCAACCTTTCACACCCGAGCCCAGAACGGCGTCCTTCGGCAGGGAAAGCGTCTTGGCCTCGCCGCTCCACATGCCCGCGGGCATGGGTGTTCGTACCACGTTGTAATAGATGATTTCCCTCCCGGCATTTTCCCCTCTCAGGATCTTCACCGCGACCTTGGGAATGACCGGCATCAGCCACACCGTCGATTCGGGCGCGGAAGTAGACGATCCGATTTCGATCGTCATCTCCCGGCCCTTGTAGTCCAGCGACAGGCTTATGCCTTTCGGGAGGCCTTGGGCACGCCGGATCGCCTCCAGCACCGCGGGCCGCTTGCTGCCGACGAGATGGCCGCGGCCATCGACGATCATTTGCGGCGTATAGACATTCATGTCGCCACGGGCGCGCGCGTAGTCATACTGGCGCTGCGAACACGCGGCACTGCCGAGTGTGTCTTTCCAGCCGAGATAATCCCAGTAGTCGACATGATAGGAAAGTGCGACGACATTGGGCAGGGCGCGTAATTCCTTGAAGAAGGCATCGGCCGGCGGACACGACGAGCAGCCCTGACTGGTAAACAATTCAACAACAACCGGGCGGGGCAAACCGGCATTGGCACCCGCTCCAAGGCAAGCCGCGGCGACACCTGCTCCCAAGGCCAGGACTTGCCGCCGCGAGATGGTATCGACGACGCTCATAAGGCCCATATTGCCTCTTCGCGAGGCGAGACACCATTCACGACTGCTTGAGGCGCGATCACGAACGCGTTCCATAGGGAGAAGGGTGGGCCGTTCTACTGCGCGATCATCACCTTGAAGCCGCCCCAGAACATCCGCTTTCCGTCAAACGGCATCGACTTGGGGTTCATGCCGGCAGCCCATGGATCCTTCATCACGGCCGCATTGACCCGGTCACGATGCTTGCGCGATTTGTACACGATCCAGGAAAACACCACGGCCTCGCCCGGCTTGAGCTTAACACTTTGCGGGAAGGACGTCAGCTTGCCCGGCTTCACGTCATCGGCCACGCACTCGGTATAGGCCAGCGCTCCCTTCGCCATCCAGATTTTTCCGGCTTTGCGCGCGATGCGGCGGTAGGCCGCAAGATTTTTCTTCGGCACCGCCAGCACGAATCCATCGACATAGTTCATTGCTTTTCCTCCTCAACTTTCGCGTGAATTACGCCGCCTTGGCGAGGTTGCGCAACACAAATGGCATGATGCCGCCGTTGCGATAATAGTCGAGTTCATCCAGCGTATCGATCCGGCACAGCGTTTCCGCCACGGTGATCGTGCCATCACCGCGGGTAATCTCGATGCTTAAGGTGGCGTGCGGCGTGAGGCCCGAGACGAGGCCGTTGATGGTGACGGTTTCATCTCCCTTGAGGCCCAGCGTCCGCCAATTTGTCCCTTCCTTGAACTGCAAGGGTATGACCCCCATGCCGATCAGGTTGGAACGGTGGATGCGTTCGAAGCTCTCGGCGATCACCGCGCGCACGCCGAGAAGCCTGGTGCCCTTCGCCGCCCAGTCGCGCGAGGAACCGGTGCCGTATTCCTTGCCGGCGAAGATCACCAGCGGGGTTCCTTCCGCCTGATACCGCATCGCGGCATCGTAGATCGCCATTTGCTCCGTCGACGGATAATGCTTGGTGAAGCCCCCTTCGACCCCGGGAACCATCTGGTTCTTGATGCGGATATTGGCGAAGGTGCCGCGCATCATCACCTCGTGATTGCCCCGCCTCGCGCCATAGGAGTTGAAATCGGGCTTCTGTACGCCGCGCCCGTTCAAATATAGCCCGGCAGGCGACGCCGCCTTGATGTCACCGGCGGGCGAGATGTGGTCGGTGGTGATCGAATCGAGAAACAGGCCAAGCACGCGGGCATTGGCGATATTCTTCACCGGCTTTGGCGTCATCGTGAGGCCCTCGAAATAGGGCGGGTTCGCCACATAAGTGCTCGCGGGCGACCAATTATAGGTGAGCCCCTTGGTGACTTTTATCTGGCGCCACTGGCCGTCGCCCTTGAAGACATCCTTATAGCGCGTGGCGAAGGCTTTGCGGGTGACGTTGGCGCGCACGAATTCCGCGACCTCCTTCATCGTGGGCCAGATGTCCCTGAGATAGACGGGCCGTCCCTTTTGATCGAGACCGATTGCGCCGGACGCGATGTTGACATTGAGCGATCCCGCCAGCGCATAGGCCACCACCAGCGGCGGGGAGGCCAGATAATTGGCGCGCGTATACGGGTTCACCCGGCCTTCGAAATTGCGGTTGCCGGAAAGCACAGCGGCCGCCACGAGATCGTTTTGCCGGATTGTCTCCGAAATATTCTCCGGTAGCGGCCCCGAGTTGCCGATGCAGGTGGTGCAGCCATAGCCCACGAGATCGAAGCCGAGCTGGCTCAGATATTTCTGCAACCCGGAAGCATTGAGATATTCGGTGACGACCTGGCTTCCCGGCGCCAGCGAGGTTTTGACCCACGGCTTGGACGTTAGCCCCTTTTTCACCGCGTTCCGCGCCAGCAGCCCGGCGCCGATCATCACGCTGGGGTTTGAGGTGTTGGTGCAAGACGTGATGGCGGCGATCACCACATCGCCGTGGCCCAGATCGAAATTGGCATTTTCCACCGCGAAGCGTTTTGAAAGCCCGTCCGTCTTCTTGAACTCCTCCGCCATCACCTTGGCGAAACCGGACGCGGCCTCCGTCAGCATCACGCGGTCCTGCGGGCGCTTGGGGCCGGCCATGGAGGGAACCACGCTGCCAAGATCGAGCTCGAGGCAGCCGGTGAACACCGGGTCCGCCGCTTCCGGGGTCCAGAACATGTCCTGGGCCTTGGCATAGGCCGCGACGAGCGCCACCTGTGCCGCAGGGCGCGCCGTGCCTTTGAGATAGGCAATGGTTTCAGCGGAGATGGGAAAGAAGCCGCAGGTAGCTCCATATTCCGGCGCCATGTTGGCAATCGTCGCCATGTCCTCGATCGCCAGGCTTGCAAGCCCCGGCCCGAAGAACTCGACGAACTTGCCGACCACGCCCTTCTTGCGCAGCATTTGGGTAACCGTGAGCACAAGGTCGGTCGCGGTCGTTCCCTCGGAAAGCCGGCCGTTAAGCTGGAAACCGATGACTTCGGGGATAAGCATCGAGATGGGCTGGCCCAGCATGGCCGCTTCCGCTTCGATGCCGCCAACACCCCAGCCGAGAACCGCAAGCCCGTTCACCATGGTGGTGTGGCTGTCGGTGCCGACCAGGCTATCGGGATAGGCGGTAGTTACGCTCTTGCCCCTGACCTTTTCGGTCTTCGTCCACACGGTTTTGGCCAGATATTCGAGATTGACCTGGTGGCAGATGCCGGTTCCCGGCGGCACTACGCGGAAATTGTCAAAGGCGTCCTGCCCCCATTTGAGGAAGGTATAGCGCTCCACGTTGCGTCCATATTCGAGCTTGACGTTCTTCTTGAACGCCCCGGCGCTAGCGAAATAATCCACCATCACGGAGTGATCGATGACGAGATCGACAGGCGCCAGCGGATTGATCTTGCGCGGATCCTGGCCGAGCTTCTTCATCGCATCGCGCATCGCCGCGAGATCGACCACGGCGGGAACGCCGGTGAAATCCTGCATCAGCACGCGCGCCGGACGGAAGGCGATTTCGCTTCCCACCTTGCCGCGATTGCTGGACCATGCCGCGATGCTCTCGATATCGGCCTTGGTGACGGAACGCCCATCCTCATGACGCAGCAGATTTTCCAGCAGCACCTTAAGCGAATAGGGCAGCTTCGAAACATCCTTGAGGCCGTTCTTCTCGGCCGCCTTGAGGCTGTAATAGCTATAAGTCTTGGCCCCCACCTTCAAGGTCTTGCGGCATTTGAAACTGTCGAGGGAGGCGGGCATGCCTCGTATATAATCGCTTTCGCGGTGGGGTACCAGTCCAACCCTATGCGGGAATGACTTTCACGATTGCGCCTGAGAAGAGCGAAACCGCGATCCGGAAGTTCGCCCCGCCGCGTTTTGCTTCGAACCAATAAAGTGCGGGCGATTTTTCCACGCGCCGGGCATGCACGAAGCCCGCATCCGTTACCGAGATGGCGGCGGCACCCCAAGTATAGGTCTTGGCGGCGGGTGGCGCGGCCAGGGTTTGCCGCGCGGGCTGGCCGATGGTGATCCCCGCCTGGAAGCTGGCCGAGGTTTGACCCGCCATCGCCGCCTGGCCCAGAAAGCACAGGATGACGCCTGAAACCACGGCAAGCCTTGCCATTGTGTCTCTCCCTGGGACAAAGCATTAACCTTTGCTTCAGGAGATGCAACATCAAGGCCCGGTAAAGGCCGTGGTCTATGCGGGGACGATTTTTACGAGCTTGCCCGAGGCGATGGAAACGGCGATGCGGAAGCTCAGCCCGCCCCGTCTCGCCTCGAACCAAAAGAGCGCGGCCGATTTTTCCATGCGCCTTGGATGTTTGAAGCCCCGGGCCCTTACCGAGATGGCGGCGGCATTCCAGGTATAGGACGTTGGTGGAGCGGCCGTGGTAACAAAGGCCGGAACGATCAATCGTTTGGTTGAGCCACTCGCGCTGGAGGCGATGGTGATACCCACCCCCATGGATGAGACCTGCACCGCCGCCGGCGCTGCCTGCGGCAAGAAACAGAGGACGACGCTTGCCGCCATGGCAAGTCTCGTCATTTTCCCACTCTGTGACAAAGCATTAACCCCCGCTTCAGCCGGTTCATGGCTTGCGGGAAAGAGAATCGCCCTTCATGCGCCGGAGTGCAATCTTTCTCCCGGAAAGTGGTTTACACTTTCTCGCTTCCGTTAAACCCGCCGTTCCATCATCATCTTTTTGATTTCGGCGATGGCCTTGGCGGGATTGAGGCCCTTGGGGCAGGCCTTGGCGCAATTCATGATGGTGTGGCAGCGGTACAGCCGGAATGGGTCTTCGAGATTGTCGAGACGTTCGCCGGTGGCCTCGTCGCGCGAGTCGATCAACCAGCGATAGGCTTGCAATAGCACGGCGGGGCCGAGATAACGCTCGCCGTTCCACCAATAGGAAGGGCACGAAGTCGAGCAGCAGGCGCAGAGAATACACTCATAGAGCCCGTCGAGCTTGGCGCGATCGTCGTGGGATTGCTTCCACTCCGCCTGCGGCGTGGGCGTTGTAGTCTTGAGCCAGGGTTCGATCGACTGGTGCTGGGCAAAAAAGCGGGTGAGATCGGGAACCAGATCCTTCACCACCGGCATGTGCGGCAAAGGATAAATCCGCACCGCTTCTTTCACATCCGAACATTCCTTGAGGCAGGCGAGCGTATTGGTGCCGTCGATATTCATGGCGCAGGAGCCGCAGATGCCTTCGCGGCACGAGCGCCGGAAGGTCAGCGTCGGGTCCTGCTCGTTCTTGATCTTGATGAGGGCATCGAGCACCATGGGGCCGCAGGCGTCCATGTCGAGCGTATAGGTGTCGACCTGCGGGTTCTTCCCGTCATCGGGGTTCCAGCGATAGATTTTGAACTCGCGGAGGTTTTTTCCAACAGGTTTGGGCCAGGCCTTGCCGGGCTGAACCTTGGAGTTCTTCGGAAGTGCGAATTCAACCATCATACCCACCAAAATTCTGTCATTGCCGGGCTCGTCCCGGCAACCCATGGAAATTTCATGCGCGAATATCTCCAGTCAGGTGCGGGAAAAGATCTTGCCAATGCGGGTTTTCCCGTTCGATCAGATTGATCTTCCATTGGCGCGGCCATTTCTTCATGGTCTTCTCGCGTTGAATTGCGCAGTCGATCTCACCGAATGGCTCAAAA
>JBOHKD010000015.1:0-14665 GCA_050728895.1 Aestuariivirga sp. | reverse complement strand
TCAGATTGGGTTCCGCGAGGCGCCGCGCCAGGTTCTTCTGTTCAAGCGCGGTGATCAGCAGGTCGGGGCTGGTGCCGTTGCTCAGAATGTTGGCGACAATCGAACCGAAGGGCAGTGCGTTCGAAATAGCGCCCGCCACGGGGGTGAGACTGCCCGACTTGAAACCGTTGCCGCCGCCGTGGTCGGTCAAATTCCAGTTGATTCCGAATTCCTTGCCCGCCAAGCGGCTCACCTCGACCATGCGGACTTCAAGATTTACCTGCTGGCCGGCGGCGATGGAGAGCGAATTGGTCACCTGGTCGCCGGCGAAATCCCGGGCAACGGTCATGGCCTTTTCGGCGGCGGGCGCGCTCGCAACCCGACCTTCCAGCAGGACGCGGCCATTGACGGAACGCACCTTGATCGCGGCTCCGGGGACGGTATCCCGCAAGGCCTGGCGCAGGCCTTCGAGATTGTGGGTGACTTCGACGTCGATGACGGCAACCAGCTGCTTGTTTGCGTCAAACAGCGTGACGTTCGTCATGCCAAGCTTGCGGCCCAGGACATAGAGCGTTTTGTCCGTAAGCGGGTTGACATCGGCGGTTTCAGGATCTCCCACGACGATTTCCGAGAAGGGCACGTCGACACGAATCGTTTCGGAGTTTCCGATAACCACACTCAGCTTGCCAACGCGGTTTTCACCGGACAGCGTTACAACGCGCGTCCCGGCATTCGCCTGGTGACTGGCGGCAAGCGGCACGCCAAGAACCAGAATTGCCGCAGCAAGTATTGCGGCACATTTCACCAATTTATGTTGCCCCGGATATTTCATGCCGCTTACAATCATCCCCCGCCTGAATCAGTTGCTTATGTCGGATGGTACCTCATAGGTATCGCGTTTGATGCCGCGTGTCACACCAATAGTCAAGGTTGTGGATCTGGCGACAGCCACCTGTTCCGCCACGGGAGTAATCACCACGGACTTGTTCGATGAAGACGCCAGCGCACGCAGACTGGCCTCAGCCTGGGCCAGCCTGGCGCGCAGTGCGGCCTGGGCGTCGATCGCCGATTGATAAACACTGGGCGAGGATACGAGTTCCTGCTCCACCACGCGCCGCGCCGGGGCTTGATCCAGCGAGCCGGCGGAGCGCAACGTGAGCGACAGGGAACCCGTGGTTTGCGCAAGAGCAACCTTCTGCGCATCAAGCGTTGTCACTTCGATGGTGGCAACCCTGGCAACGACCGGATCGCTTTTCTTCTGGTCGGCAATCTGGTCTAGCGCGAGAACGCGGACATTCTGGATGAGAATATCGGTGGAAGATCCGCCATCGTTGTTGCCGCCGCGGGTGTAAAGCACGTCAACCCGGTCTCCCGGCAAAATGAAGCCGCCGACGCCTACAACATCATTGACGCGAACCGCCACGGCGCGCATCCCGGCATCCACGATGGCCGACAAGGAGGCTCGCGCACCCGCCCCGGAAATTTTCCATTTGAGAACTGGTTCATTGGGGCTGATGGAATTCAGCACCACATGATTGCCATCGGACGTGAGTTCGGAAATTTTGGCAAAAGCGCCATCGGGAATTGAACTCTTGGGCCACGGAATTTCACGCAACACTTCCGCGCTCAGCGTTTCACCAAAGGAAAGATCGCGGGCGGCGACAACAATGGTGCTGGTTTCAACGGTTGAAGGCGTCAACGCAACTTGCGAGCGGCGGCTTGATTGGTTGTTGAGCCAAACATTGGCAATAAACACGGCAATCGCCCCGAAGACCAGCGCGATCAAGAGCATAGTGAAGGTGTTGCTTCGCATAATCCCCGCCGATTTGAAAAAAACGCCATTAACACTTAATTAAAGAAACGAACCGACGCCACCTAGTTACGTGGCGTCAGTCCAAGCCGTTGCGTCACAGAACCGCTGTCATCAAATGCAGCAGCGTCAATCTTTTAGGTAGCCGCAGGCGCGCAGGTTCCCGGGCCGGCATCCAATTGTGTGCAAAGGGTGCTCCACATGCCGCTGGCCCAAGTGCCAACTTGCGTCAGAAGAAGAATGCCCACAGCGAGAATCACGCCAAGAAGGGCGGTGTATTCGATGAATGCCGCGCCGTCCCTGTCTTCATGCAGGTCGCGGAAGAAGGTCAAAAAGGTTTTCATGGTCAGCTTCCCTTGTTGGTTACTCGTTTACATAATTCGGGAGCGGGCACCGCATGAATTGCCGTTTTCCGTATCCCCAGCGAATCATCAGCGCAAATTTGTCACAGAATTCTCGCCAGTTAGTAACCTATCAGTAAGGGTTTTATGAGTCAAATCAACGCGAATCAAACTACGCCGGTTTTATGGCAGTGAAAAAAATCGATAAAAATGGCTTAAATACTGAATGAAAACAGCATTTTTGATCTGAATTGCCGAGGTTCCTGGACAGCATCGGGGAACCCTTTCCAAGCAAAATTGTTAACCACAAGGTAATTATTTTATGGTCCATTACGACTATGAGAGAAAAAATTCTTACAAATCGCGGCATTTATGCCACACAAAATGGGTTGGCGGCTTGCCTGTTTTTACTGCTGCTAATCGCTGAAACCTCGGCTTATCTTCTCCACAGTTTTCCTTCGGCGAAAATGCTCTGGATGCTGACGATATCGACAAATCGCATCGCGGGGCCGATTCTGGGCAAGGCAGATCACGCGATCCAATGGCCATTCGCCGTGCCGGGAATTCTCGCATTCGCCGTTATTGCCTCCTTTTTTGCCTACCAGCGCAGAAGCTGGCTGGGGACGGCCATTTCAGGTCATGTGGCGCTGGGCCTAAGCGTGATGCTGACATTCGAAGCCATGAAGCGATCTCAAACCGGCCACTTGACGGCCAGTCTTTCGGGGGCATTCGATCCTGCAATTCTCAACGGCAGCACGACAAGCCTCGTTGCCGTGACGCTTGTCATGTCGGTTCTGTGCTTGCTCAATCATTTCATGTTCTTTGCCCGCCGCAGGGTGTATTAGGCTCATCTGCGCCGCCGCAACAGGCCGGCATTGGGTGAATAAGCGGATGCCATCGCCGACATGATCGTTCATCTCGCATTGATGGCTACCCTGTTTCTGTTCTGTCTTGCCGTCATCTATGGCGCAATCTGCGATGTGCGCACCTCCACCATCCCCAACAGGGTGTCCTACGGGCTTGTCGGGCTATTTGCCGTCTTCGCCACCCTGGTGTGGCTGAACACGCCCTACATGCCGCACCTGGGTTTCCATGTACCGCCGATCGTGTTCAATGTTGTCTATAGCTTGGCGGTCTTCATTTTCTTTCTGGTGTTCTGGCAACTGCGCTGGGTGGGCGGAGGAGACGTAAAATTCGTCAGCGCCATTTCACTCTTTATGGGTCTTGAGAATGTGCTCCTGTTTGTTATCCTGCTGGCGCTCATCTCGGTAGCCTTTGTGGTGCTGCTAAAGGTTCTGCAAATCTTGAGCCCGCTATTTTGGGACAACAGGTTACCGGAATTCGTCAGGAGGATGCTGCTGAAAACGGAAGGAAAAGCCATTCCTTATGGCCTTCCCGCAGCCATGGCCGCGCTAATTGTCATGCCGAATGTCGTGGCGAAGGTCTATTGACATGATTTCCCGTCAATCGGCCGGCCAAGAACGCATTCAAACATATTAGCATATCGGAAATTGGCGATGATAACCCGTCTCAACAGGGAAGTGCTTCTCGATATTTTGTTGCGGTTTCTGTCTTGCGCGAGCGTGGGTTTTTTTGCAGTAAACGCGTTGATTGCCTTTTCAATTGACAAAACCCGCATCACGCTGGCCATCGCGGTTATCTCCGAGATTACCACGATAGTGATTTCGCTGGCCTCACGCCGGCCAGCCGGACGCGATTGGCAGCCGCTGACCGTTATGGCAACAATTTTGGCTGGCAGCCTTTGGCAACCTTTCGTGAGATTTGAACCGGGTTTCCATTTGCTTAATGAAACCGCAAGCGCGGCTGTCCAGTGCCTCGGAGTGCTTTGGGCCATCAACGCAAAGGTTACACTCGGGCGTTCTTTTGGCTGGCTTCCAGCCAACAGGGGCATCGTAAACAATGGCGTCTATCGTTTTGTGCGTCACCCGATCTACTTGGGATTTTTGATTGCGCACATCGGTTTTCTCTGCGCGAATCTGAGCTTGTGGAATGCCACAGTGTACGTATTCTTTTATGTTGCCCAGCTTTACCGTATATTCCGAGAGGAGAAATTTCTCATGCGGGACGAGGCTTACCGTGCTTACGCGAGCCGTGTGCGGTATCGGTTGATCTATGGGGTATTCTGATAAGGCTGCTCCGGTTCTGGGGGGGGGAGCGTTTACGCGGCATGAGCATAACAGCGATTTGAGTCCCCGCTCATAAAGTTCGAAAGGCCGAATGTCATGGCCGTGGAATATTGGTATGCGGTACGGCAAAAAAATCGGCGGCGATAACCGGATACAAGCCTGGATCTCTCTCCATTTTGTCCGGCCGAACTTCCTGCCGCTGGTTTTCATGGTTTCATTTGTCGCGGTCATAGTGACATCTGGACGGGTATTCGATTTCCCGGTCAGTCTCAATTTCTATACGGGCATGACATTCTTCATCCTTGCACCTTCATTGGCGATTCTCGCATTATGCGCAGCTTGTTTCGTCACTTTATTAAAGAACCGGCCGGATCGTCCGGCCGTCTTTCTCTTCACCAAGTTAATAGAGGACTGGAGGCTGCTCGAACGCATTGCGAGCGGGTTGCCGATTTTCCTGGGCTTGCCCATAGTTTTCTCGGCCTTCACAAGTTACAAGAGCGCAATGGGGAAGATTGTGCCTTTTTATGCCGACCCCTATGCCTTGGCTTTTGACCGGATGATTCACGGAACCGATCCGTGGCGACTGCTTCATTTTGCCACCGGATTCCCCTTCGCGACAAAGATAATCGATATTATTTATATTTTCTGGTTTTTAGCGGTGCTGGGCGTCATCTCCATTGTCATTTTCGTGTTGCGAGACGAACGGTTACGATCACAATATCTTTCCGCCTTTATGCTTAGCTGGATTCTTGTTGGCTGCTTGGCGGCAACTCTTTTGTCCTCAGCGGGCCCCTGCTACTATTCGGCATTCTATGCGAGTGATCCGTATGCGGACCTTTTCCATTATCTCGATCAGGTAGGAGAAATATACCCGCTTAAGGTGCTTGGTTCGCAAGAGATGCTATTGAAATATTATACGCAGAACGTAACTGGCTTCGGCGCAGGGATTTCCGCATTGCCATCCATGCATGTCGCCGTGACAGTCCTGAACGGCATCTTTCTTTCCAAGATCAATCGTGTTGCAGGCATTGCGGCATGGATATTTGCAGCGATCATTTTTGTGGGGTCGGTGCATTTGGGCTGGCACTATGCCATCGATGGCTATGCCGCGGCGCTGCTTGTGTTTCCGATCTGGTTCATCGCGGGCAAACTTGCGGACCGGTTTGAACCTCCGGACAAGTTTGAGAAATACCTTGTGAATATGATTGAGAAGTTAGAGCCATTTCGTTCTTGATCGAAGCGCCATTTGCCCAAACCTGTCATCGCCGGATTTATTCCGGCGACCCATGATTCCGCTTAACCGCTGCATCGCGCTCGCGGCAAAAATGGGTTGCCGGGACAAGCCCGGCAATGACAATTTGAGGAGTGGATCGGGCGCGGTTCAATCAAGAACAGCTTCGCTCTAGCGGGGCGAAAGACCGCCAATCAAAGTGCAACCGGCTCTAGCGAAAAAGCTTCTGCATCTTCAAAGGAGCTTGTACATGATCGTTGTCGAATCGAGACGGTCTTCAATCGTATTACGGGCATATCCCGGAATCATGCCTACCGTCTTGTAGCCTAACGATGTATAGAGTGGCTCGGCCATATCGCCGGTGCGCGTGTCCAGCGTAATCAGGCTCCGCCCCAGTTGAAGTGCGAGCCGCTCAAGTTCGGCCATCAGCGCTTTAGCGAGGCCCCGGCGGCGGAAATCGGGATGCACCAGCAGCTTGCGGACTTCCGCCCGGTGTGGCTGGTTGGGCGGTGTATCGTGATCAAGCTGAACCGATCCCGTGATTCTGCCACTTTGCCGCGCGACCAGAAGCGCCAGTCCGCCGCCCCGCACCGCGGTGAGCACTTTGTTGTTCCAGAATGCCTCGCTCTCGTCTTCCATGAATGGCAGCACGAAGCTGACGCCGGCACCGTCATGGACGCAGGCATGCAGGAGTGCTCCAAGTTCGCGGATATGGCTTGCGATGTCGTCCGCCGAAAATATCGAAATGGTGGCTTGTGAGTCTCCGGTCATGCCGCCTCACACGATAAAAAGGAAGTATCTGGCTCCGCATTGTTCAGGCGTAGCGAAGGCGCCGGGGCCAAAGAGCTGGTAGCGCAGACAATCACCGGGCCGGAGATCATAGACTTGCCCGTCAATCGAGATTTCCAGTTGCCCCTCGATCAAGAGCAGATGATGTTCCAATCCCGGCCTGGGCGGATTGTCGTAGGCGATGCGCGTGCCCGGATCGAGTTCGCACTCAAGGGCCTCGGCAGCGAGAGTGTGGGCGGGTGGCGACACAGAGCGCCGCCGGAAGCCGATTTCCGGGTCCGTCCAAACCGATTGCGTGTTTCGGCGCACAAGCGGGGCGAAGTCGTCTTCGACCATGCGTATGAGGCGCGACATGGTCAGGCCATAGGCCGCGCACAGTTTTCCCAGCACACTCGCCGTCGGGCTCACCTCCGCGTTCTCCAGTCGGGAGAGAGTGGCGCGGCTCACATTGCTGCGCCTTGCAAGCTCGTCCAACGGCCAGTTGCGCTCCGCGCGGAGTGCTTTGAGGCGTTGAGCGATTCGCCCATCGATAGAGGTGTCGTCGCGGAGATTTATTTCCATATATGAGAAATTGTCTCATATACGGGATTGTGTCAAGCCGGCCGTGAAACCATTTGTTAAGGCTCGCGGGGGCATTGCCGGGGCAATCCGGGCGGGCGGACGCTTGTAGAGAACTACGGGGGACGTCTCACGCTCGCCGAAGGCCGCCTTTCCGCACGGGATTGTGGCGCGGAAGAAGTCCGCATCATCTTGATAGGCTGACGCGGCACCGGTGCCACGGCCTTGGCGGGAAACGATGCCGGCCGCCAACGTTTTCTGGCCGCAAAATGCCGGGGACCGTGTCTTCCTAGTAACGCTCCGGCACCCACCGCTGGGTCGATTTTTTCGGCCGCTTATACCCTGTATCGGTCTGGCGTACAGGCAGCTTTATCTCGACCGGCGTCAGATCCTTGTAGGGGACTTGCCGCAACAGGTGGCTAATGCAATTGAGCCGGGCCTTCTTCTTGTTGTCCGCATTGATGATGAACCACGGCGTCACCTTGCGATCCGTGTGTTTCAGCATCATGTCCTTGGCCTGCGAATACTCGACCCAATGCTTGCGCGACTCGAGGTCCATCGGACTGAGCTTCCACCGCTTGATCGGGTTTTGCATGCGGCCGGTGAAGCGCGCCTCCTGTTCCGTGTCGTTGACCGAGAACCAGTACTTGATGAGGATGATGCCCGAGTGCACCAGCATTTCCTCGAACAGCGGGCAGGAGCGCAGAAATTCGGCGTACTCCTTATCGTTGCAGAAGCCCATGACGCGCTCGACCCCGGCGCGATTGTACCAGCTGCGGTCGAACAGGATCATCTCGCCGCGCGCCGGCAGATGTGCCACGTAGCGCTGGAAATACCATTGCCCCCGCTCCTTCTCCGTGGGCGTGCCGAGAGCGACGGTGCGGCAGATGCGCGGGTTGAGGCTCTCCATGATCCGCTTGATCACGCCGCCCTTGCCGGCGGCGTCGCGGCCCTCGAAGATCACGACGACCTTGAGGCCCTCCAACCGCACCCACTCCTGCAGCTTGAGGAGCTCGAACTGCAGCCGGGCGAGCTCATCGATAAATTTATACTTGCCCTTCGGCCTCTTTGGCGGCTTCCCGTCGCCGCCGATATGCCACAGCTGTTCCTTGGCCGCCTTCTCCCTAGCCTTGCTCAGCACATCACCCCCGGGTTTCCCCGGCTTGTCTTTTTGTTTTGACTTGCTCACCTTAGTCCCCCCTTTTTCACTTCCCGCACTTTGGGAAGCCGAAGACGATAGCGGCTTGAGCGCCGCAATTATGTGCCTTCGACTACTACTTCGACCGGCCCGGCCGGTGTCTTGTTGCAACAACCTCCCCCTGAGGCGCTGGACGATCCGCCAGCGTCATTCGGGTGGGTTCGTTGCCATATACGAAAAACTGTCCCTTATACGGAGGTTTGTCAAGACGGACCAATATCCGCTTCTCGTCCGCCGTCAGGCCATGGCTGCGCGCGGGGCGGATTTGAAACCATTTGTTAAGGCCCGCGGGGGCATTGTCGGGATAATCTTAACCTCTTGTTCACCCTGAATTTTGCCAGCCGATGACCGCCCAAAACATAGCCCATGAACCGGTGATGCTGGCCGAGGCGCTCGCGGTACTCAAGCCGCGCGACGGCGGCATCTATGTGGACGGTACATTCGGGGGAGGCGGCTACACACGCGCCATTCTCGATGCGGCCCGCTGCAAGGTGATGGCTATCGACCGCGATCCAGGCGCAATCGAAGTAGGGCAGGGCCTCCTGGCGCGCTATGCCGGAAGGCTTACCCTGCTCGAAGGCCGCTTCGGCGATATGCGGGCACTTCTCGCGGGAGAAGGTGCCGGCCCCATCGACGGGGTGGTGCTCGACATCGGTGTTTCCTCCATGCAGATCGACGATGGGAGCCGCGGCTTTTCGTTTATGCGCGACGGGCCGCTCGATATGCGCATGGCGCGGGCGGGCGCTACGGCGGCGGATGCCGTCAACACCCTGGCGCAGGGGCAGCTAAGCCGCATCATCCATGTTTACGGCGAGGAACCGCGGGCGCGCGCCATCGCGCGCATGATCGTCCGGGCCCGCGAAGGAGCTCCCATCACCACGACGGCGGCGCTGGTTACGGCAATCGAAAAGGCGACAGGCCGGCAGCGCCCGCAAGACCGCACGCATCCCGCGACGCGCACCTTTCAGGCTCTGCGCATCCATGTGAATGGCGAACTCGGCGAACTTGCCGCCGCCCTCCATGCGGCCGAGATTCTGCTGGCACCGGGCGGGCGTCTCGTGGCCGTCACCTTCCATTCGCTCGAGGATCGCATCGTCAAGCGCTTCTTCACCTCGCGCGCCGGAAAGCTGCCATCGGCCTCGCGTCACCTGCCGGAAACGGGAAAGCGGCCGGAGCCAAGTTTCGAGCTTCCGTTCAAGGGTCATCTGCAGGCCGGCGAGCGGGAAACGGCGCGCAATCCGCGCGCCCGTTCGGCAAAACTTCGCGCCGGCATAAGAACGGCAGCGCCCGCCATGCCTTCCATCGCCGATCAAATCGGCGTTTCCGCCATGGCCGATATGAGACACTGATGCACAAGTTTTTCAACGCGATCCTCGTTGTCACCCTGCTGGTCTCGGGCTTCCTGCTCTATTCGCTCGAACATTCAACGCGGGGGTATGAGCGCAACATCGCAAGGCTTGAGCGGCAAATCTCCGGCTCCAGGGAGGAGATCAAGTTGCTCGACGCGGAATGGAGCAGCCTGACGCGGCCCGACCGGTTGCAGCGCCTCGCCGCCCAGCATCTTGAACTCCAAACAATCCAGGCCCGGCAGATCGTCAAGCTCGATGAGCTGGGGAGCACAGTTCCACCCGAACCGATTATCAAGCTCGAAGCCCAAGGCCACGATCCGATCGGCGACATTCTTCTGAAGATGCAATGAAACCCATGGACCATGCCTTGGCCACAAAATCCTCTGGGCTCACCGGACAGCACCGTATCCGCCTGATCGGCCTTTGTTTCGGGGCGGCTTTCCTGACAATCGCGGGCCAGTTGGTCAATTTGACCCTGCTCAAACCTTTTATCGATCCGGAGAACGCCGAACTGGTGCGCGAGGACCGGCTGCCCCGCCCTGACATCGTTGATCGCAACGGTGTGCTGCTGGCCACCGATGTAGCGGTAGCCTCGCTTTATGCCGATCCGCGCAAGATCATCGACATCGACGAGGCGGTGGAGCTGCTTACAGCGGCGGTCCCCGATCTCGATGCTAGGATATTGCGGGAAAAACTCTCGCAGCCGGGGCGCGCCTTTACCTGGCTCAAGCGCCAAGCCAGTCCCGAAGAGCGCGAGGCCGTTCACAACCTCGGCATTCCGGGCGTGGGGTTTGTCAATGAGCGCCGCCGCGTTTATCCCATGGGACGGCTCGCGGCACATTCGGTTGGCTACGTCGATCTCGATACCAAAGGTATCGCCGGCATCGAGAAATATCTCGACAACCAGGGCGCCCTCTATACCGCCTCGCTCGCCGGCCCCGGCAATGAGGCGCCGGCACCGGCACAGATGTCGATCGACATCCGCGTGCAGGGCGCTCTCACCGACGAGATCGCCAAGGCCATGGTGAAATACAAGGCGATTGCCGGCGGCGGCATCGTGCTCGACATCCACACCGGCGAAGTCATTGCACTTGCCTCGCTGCCGGATTTCAACCCGAACCAGGAAGACAAGAATTTCAACGCCGAGCAAATCAACCGGATGATGAGCGGCGTCTACGAGCTGGGCTCGGTGATCAAGGCGGTCACCTTCGCCATGGCCTTCGATTTCGGCGTGACCGATCTTGAAGGGCGCTTCGATGCACGGTTTCCGTTGGTCATCGGCAAGGCCCGGATCAGCGATTTCCACCCCGAGCGGCGGGTGCTTACGGTGCCGGAAGTTTTCACCAAATCCTCCAATATCGGCACGGCCCGGATGGCGCTGGCGGTGGGCCTTGAGCGGCATCTGGAATTTCTGCGCCGCGTCGGCCTGTTCGACCGCCTGGTCACGGAATTGCCGGAAAGTGCTGCGCCGCTGCTGCCCAAGCGCTGGAGCATGTTGGCGGAGGCGACGGCGGCGTTCGGTCATGGATTTGCCGTACAGCCCCTGCAAGGAGCTTCCGTGGTCGCGGGGCTGCTCAACGGCGGCCGGATGATCACGCCCACTTTCATCAAGCGCGGACGCGAAGAAGCCGATGTGCTTGCCAGGAGAATCGTGAAACCCGAGACCAGCGAGAAACTCCGCTATCTGTTCCGGTTGAACGTGACAGACGGGACGGCGTCGAACGCCAATGTGATCGGCTACCGGGTGGGCGGCAAGACCGGCACGGCGGAGAAAATTATCGGCGGCCATTATTCCAAGACCAGGAACCTCACCTCTTTCATCGGCGCCTTCCCGATGGACGAGCCGCAATATCTGCTGCTGGTAATGCTCGACGAACCCAAGGCCAGCCCTGAGACATATGGTTTTGCCACATCCGGCTGGAATGCCGTGCCTGCCGGGGGAAAGATCGTTGAACGAATAGCGCCCATGCTCGGCATTCAACCGGAATTTACGCCGGAGGATCTTGAAAAGCTCGCCAAGCAGGCGAAAGGCCAAAAGCGGGAAGGCTAACAGTGACGAGGACGCTCGCCAAACTGATAGGCTCTGATGCCGTAGTTCCCCAGGAAGCGGCGGCACTGGCCGTTTCCGGGCTCACGGCGGATAGCCGCGAAGTGAAACCGGGCTATGTCTTTGCCGCCCTTCCGGGCTCGATTGCCGATGGCGCGTCGTTCATTGCGAAAGCCGTTGCCGCAGGTGCCGTGGCGGTCGTGGCCCCTGAAGGGGTCACGGCCAGCGTGCCTGTCATCGCCTGCGCCAATCCGCGGCGTCTCTTCGCGTTGATGGCGGCGCGCTTTTTCGGTGCCCAGCCGGAGCTTGTGGTGGCGGTGACGGGGACCAACGGCAAGACTTCGGTCGCGGCTTTTGTGCGTGAAATCTGGACATCCATGGGATTTCGCGCCGCGAGCCTCGGCACGGTCGGCCTGCTCGGCCCTTCAGGCGCCGTCGAGCTCGCCCTCACGACGCCCGATCCGGTGCAGCTTCATAAATTGGTATCCGGGCTTGCCGCCGATCATGTGCAGCATTTGGCAATCGAAGCCTCGAGCCACGGGCTCAGCCAATACCGGCTTGATGGCTTGCGGATAGCCGCAGCCGCGTTCACCAATTTGACCCGTGATCACCTCGACTATCACATGAACTTCGAAGCCTATCGTGATGCAAAGATACGGCTTTTCGGTGAACTGGTGGCCAAGGGTGGAGCGGCGGTAATCAATGCCGACACCGAAGAGGCAGGCGAGGTCGAAGGCCACGCCGCAAGCCACGGCCTCAGAACATTCACGACCGGCAAAGAGGGCAGAGACATCAAGCTTCTTTCCGCCACCCGCGAGGGTTTCGGCCAGCGTCTCGATATCCAGGGGCCGTCGCAGCGCCACGGCGTGATGCTACCGCTGGTCGGCGATTTTCAGGCTTCAAACGCACTGATCGCGGCGGGTCTCGTTATCGCCACGGGAGGCGAAGAAGCCCGCGTCTTTCATGCGCTGCAATCGCTGAAAGGCGCCAAGGGCCGCCTTGACCTGGTGGCACGGGCCAAAAACGGCGCGCCGGTCTTCGTCGATTATGCCCACACGCCGGACGCGCTCGAAAATGCCATGGCGTCGCTCCGTCCCTATGTCCGGGGCAAGCTCCATCTCGTGTTCGGCTGCGGCGGCGACCGCGACAAGGGCAAGCGGCCGCTGATGGGTGCTGTGGCGGCGCGCCTGGCCGACCGGCGTTACGTGACGGACGATAATCCGCGTAACGAGGAACCGGCGGCAATCCGCGCCGAGATATTGGCGGGCTCGCCCGGCGCTTGCGAGATCGGCAACCGGGGGCAAGCCATTCGCGCCGCGGTCGATGCGCTTGCCGTGGGCGATGTGCTGCTCATTGCCGGCAAGGGCCATGAAGAGGGCCAGAAGATCGGCAAGATGGTGATTCCGTTCAGCGATCACGACGCGGTCAGGGCCGCCGTGGCGGGTGTCGATTACCATGGCTGATCACGCACTTTGGACAGCGGAAGAACTCGCCGCGGCCACGGGCGGGCGGATCGAGGGCAGAGTGAGCGCCGCGCTTAATGGCGTCTCCATCGATTCACGCAGCATCGCGCCCGGAGATATTTTCGCCGCCATCAAGGGCGAAAACCATGATGGCCATGATTTCGCGGCCGATGCCTTGAAGGCGGGGGCGGGCCTCGCAATCGTAGCCCGCGTCAGCGAGGCGATGCGCGCCTCTGGCCCATTGCTGGTGGTGAAGGACGATCCATTGCGGGCGCTGGAAAGCATCGGCCGCGCCAGCCGCAAACGATCCCATGCGCAAATCGCCGGTGTTACCGGCAGCGTCGGCAAGACCAGCACCAAGGATATGCTGCGGGTGGCACTTTCGGCATCGGGGCTAACGCACGCCTCCGTCTCTTCCTTCAACAATCACTGGGGCGTGCCGCTGACGCTCGCCCGCATGGCGCGCGAGACCGCCTATGGCGTATTCGAGATCGGCATGAACCACGCCGGAGAGATTACACCGCTCACGCAAATGGTCAGGCCCCATGTGGCGGTAATCACCGCCATCGCGCCAAGCCATCTCGGCCATTTCAGTTCCCTTGAGGAGATTGCCGATGCCAAGGCGGAAATTTTTTCGGGCGTCGAACCCGGCGGTCATGCCCTTATCAACCGCAACAGCCCCTATTTCGACCGCCTCGCGGCCATGGCGCGCCGCGCCGGTATTGGCAATGTCGTGGGCTTCGGCAAGCACCCCGAGGCACAAGTCCGCCTGGAGCGTATTGTCTTGCATGGCGAGTGTTGCTGCATCACGGCCCGGGTGCTGGGCGAGGATTTGATCTACAAGCTGGGTGTGGCAGGCGAGCATATGGCGATGAACAGCCTGGCAGCATTGGGTGCTGTCAAGCTCATGGGAGCCGATCTGGCGCGCGCCGCCCTGGCGCTGGCAAAGGCGGAGCCTGCCAAGGGCAGGGGGGTACGCCAGCGTCTCGGCGTTCCCGGTGGCGACATTCTGCTTATCGATGAAAGCTACAATGCCAATCCCGCCTCGGTTCGTGCGGCGCTGGCACTGCTCGCCCAGGCAAAGCCCGGACGCGGCGGACGGCGCATCGCCGTTCTGGGCGACATGCTGGAGCTGGGAGGCCAGGGACCGGACCTCCATGGCGATCTCGCCGAGCCAGTGGACGTGGCACAGGTCGATGCCCTATATGCCGCCGGGCCTCTCATGGCCTATCTGTGGGCCAGAACGCCGCCCGCAAGGCAAGGTGCCTACGCCGAAACATCCGATGGGCTTCGCCAACCGCTTGTCGCGGCTCTCCGCGCCGGAGACGTGGTGATGGTCAAGGGCTCGCTCGGCAGCCGCATGGGTCCGCTGGTAGAGGCTATAAGGGCAGCCTGTCTGTCCGCCGCGAAGGATTACTGATGCTGTATTATTTGCTGACCAGCTTGACCGACGAATTCTCGCCCTTCAACGTCTTCCGCTACCAGACGACGCGGACGGGCTCGGCGATCCTCACGGCACTTCTCTTTATTTTCCTGTTCGGGCCGCGCATCATCTCGCTTCTGAAAGTGAAACAGGGACGCGGCCAGCCGATCCGCCACGATGGGCCGCAGCGCCACATTGTGGAGAAACAGGGCACACCGACCATGGGCGGGCTGATGATTCTTTCCGGGATCTTCGTGGCCACATTGTTATGGGCGGATTTACGCAATCTCTATGTCTGGGCGGTTTAGTTTGTCAGCCTCGGTTTTGGCG
>JBOHKD010000014.1:0-15213 GCA_050728895.1 Aestuariivirga sp. | reverse complement strand
ACATAGCCCTGTGAGCGTTTTTGCAAGCGGTCGTCGCCAATCGCGGCAGCGGCGTTGAGCGCTTCCTCAAGGTCGCCCTGCTCAAGGATATGGGCGGTGGCATCCGCCTCCTTGGCCCAAATGCCGGCAAGGCAATCGGCTTGCAGTTCCATGCGCACCGAGAGCTTGTTGCCTTCCTCCTCGGAAGCTTGCGCGCGTGCCTGGGTTACCTGCTCGGCGATGCCCAAAAGATTCTGTATGTGATGGCCGACTTCATGCGCGATCACATAGGCTTGGGCAAAATCGCCCGGCGCGCCAAGTTTATTCTTCATGTCCTGGTAAAACGACAAGTCGATATAGACCTTGCGGTCGCCGGGACAATAGAATGGACCCATGGCCGATTGCGCCGCACCGCAGGCCGACTGCACGAAGCCGGTAAACAGCACGAGCTTCGGGTGTTCATATTGCTGGCCCATGCCCTTGAAAATCGAGTCCCAAACGCGCTCGGTGGAGCCTAAAACCCGGGCAACAAAGTCCTTGCCGGCATCGTTGTTGACATCGCCTGTGGTGCCACCGCCGGTGTCTCCGGCGTCCGTCACATCGGTGCCGCCATCCGGCAAGGTTATCTGCGTATCGGTGCCGCCGGGCTGCAAGCCGCCGCCATTGATCACTTGCAGAAGATCCACGCCGAAGAATATCTTCACGGCAAAATAGATGATGGCCAGCATGATGATGGTCTTGAGGCTGAAGCCGCCGCCGCGGCCGCCCATGGGAATGCGGAAACCGCCACCGCCGGGACGCCCACGCGGAAAGCCGAACCCGCCCCCTTGTCCCCGGCGATCCTCGATATTGTCGCTGGGTTTTTCACCGCCGAGACGCATGGCTAACCTCCTGAGCGAATAGTGCCGCGGAATTTGGCGAGATCGTAGACCAATTTCAAGCCCGGTGTTGAAATACCGGTCATCGACGCGAGTTCAATCACGCTGCCAAGAAGCGCTTCGAGTTCCGTTGGGCGCCCGGCCTCCACATCCTGCAACATCGAGGTGCGATGGGGACCGGCCTTCGCCACCATGTCCATGCGCGCTTCCGTATCGATGGCGAATGTCACGCCCAAGGCTTCGCCGACCATACGCGCCTCATCCATCATGTCGCGGATGACGCGGCGGGTGCCGGGATCGGCCACGAGCGCATCAAGTGTCCCGTTCGTCAGTATACTGACGGGATTGAAACTCAAATTCTGCCAGAGCTTGAACCAAATCTCATTGCGTATATTGTTGCGCACCGGGCTTTTGATTCCGGCCGCAACCAGCAAGCGCGCAAGATCGACGGCGCGTGGCGTTCGCTCGCCCGATGGCTCGCCGATGGGCATACGATTACCGGAAAGATGAATGATCACGCCAGGGCTTTCGACCTCAGCAGCTTGCCAGACAACGCAGCCCAGCGCGCGCTCCGGCCCCAGCCTGCTCCAGATAAGGCCGCCCGGATCGACGCTTTCAAGGCGGCGATTGCCGTACGGACCGCCATGGCGATAAAAATACCACCAGGGCAAGCCGTTCTGGGCACAGAGAATGGCGGTGTTCTTGCCGATGAGCGGTTGCAGGGCGTCGATGGTGCCGGTGACGGCATGGGCCTTGAGGCCGAGGATGATGAAATCCTGCGGCCCGAGACCGGCAGGCTCGGCGGTGGCACGCGGTCTGACGGTGAAGGTTTCGCTGCCTTGCTTGAGGGTGAGGCCGTTCGCCAGTATCGCTGCAAGATGGGCGCCACGGGCCACCAGCGAGACATCGGCCTCGCGCTTGTGGGCAAGGCGCGCGGCGATGTAGCCACCGATGGCACCCGCGCCGAAAATGCAGATCTTTGTCATGCCAGCCCCAGTTTCTGGGCAAGTCCGATGCGCTGCAACTTGCCGGTGGCGCCCTTGGGAATTTCCGTGAGGATGACGATGCGGCGGGGCACCTTGAAGGTGGCCAAGCGCGCGTTGGCGAAATCCTGAAGCTCGCGCTCGGTTGCCGCCAAGCCTTGGCGCAGCACCACCGCCGCCGCCACATCTTCTCCGAGCTTGTCATGGGGAGTTGCGAAGGTGAGCGCCTGATGCACCGAGGGATGCTCCATCAGCACCTCGTCCACTTCGACGGGAGAGATTTTTTCCCCGCCGCGATTGATAATTTCTTTCAAGCGGCCGGTGATTTTGAGATAGCCGTCCTCATCCATCACTCCCTGGTCGCCGGTGTGGAACCAGCCGTGCGCGAAAGCCTCGGCATTGGCTTGCGGATTGTTCTCATAACCCTTGGTGACGTTTGGCCCCCGCGTCACGATCTCCCCTTCCTCGCCCGCCGGAAGCAGCCGGCCTTCGGGCGACATGACCGCCACTTCAGGGCCAGCGGCGCAGCCAACGTAACCGGCTTTGCGTTTGCCCGGCGGCAACTGGTTCGAGGTCATCTGATGGGCATTCTCGGTCATGGCATAGGCTTCGATGACCGGGCAGTTGAAGGCCTGCTCCAATTGGTGAAACACCGGTATCGGGAGCGATGCCGAACTGGAGCGGATGAAGCGCAGAGGATTTTCCTTGATCGTGGCAGCGTTGCGTTCCGCGCGCGCCAGAATCGTCTGGTGCATGGTTGGAACCGCCGTGTACCAGGTGGCCTTCGCCTCCCCCATCCAGGCGAAGAACTTCAAAGCGTTGAAGCCTCCCGTGCAGAACACCGAACCCCCCGCCGAAAGACTCGCAAGGATCGCCGCCACCAGCCCATGAATGTGAAACAGCGGCATGATGTTGAGGCAGCGATCCGTTGGGTTGAGCCTTAAGGTGTTTTTGATGTTGACGGCGGACGCCATGAGATTGGCGTGGGTGAGTGGCACGATCTTGGGCCGCGACGTGGTGCCGGATGTGTGCAACACGAGGGCTACATCATCGGCCTTGGCCACGCCTTGCGCCGCGCTTGGGGTAAGCGCCTTGCCACCGATGGTGAATTGGACCGCCTCGTCTCCCGGTATCAAGCTCAGAACAGGGATGCCAAGACGCCGCGCCGCCGCAATCGCCGGGGAAGCGCTTCCTTCCTCCACCAAAAGAGCCCGCGCGCGCAAGTCTTCCATGGAGAAATGGAACTCGTCTTCGCGATAGGCGGGGTTCAGCGGCGCCACCGTCACGGCCGAGGAGCAGGCAATGAAGGCCGTTGCCATTTCGGGTCCGTTGGGCAGCACGACCGCGAGCCTGTCATTGCGGCCAAGGCCCAAACCGTTGAGGCGCGCGAGTGTCCCAGCGCACAAATCGTCGAAGGCGCCATAGGTGAGAGGCGGACGTTCCGGCGCAAGGATTGCCACGGCATCGGCGGGTTGGCGTTCGAGGATGGATTTGAGGATCACAAGCGCAAGTCATGGGCAAGTTTCAAGCCTTGGTCAACGCTCCCCGCAATTGAAGCTTGGGGTTCCATCCGCTAAGACCCCGGCCATGACCGACAGACTCACTATTGCGCTTGCCCAGCTCAATCCGACGGTGGGTGCTATTCAGGCCAATCTCGGGCTGGCGAGGCGTGCGCGCGTCACGGCGCACAATGCGGATTTGATCCTGTTTCCGGAGCTTTTCATCTGCGGCTATCCACCGGAAGATTTGGTGCTGCGTCCCACATTTGTCGCGGCTTGCAAGACGACGATCGAGGCGCTGGCTGGCGACACCACGGAAGGCCCCGCGGTGCTGGTCGGCCTTCCCTGGCGCGAGGGCGAAAAATTGCACAATGCGGTGGCCCTCCTCGCCAATGGCAAGATCGAGACTTTGCGCTTCAAACACGAGCTGCCGAACTATGGCGTGTTCGACGAGAAGCGGGTGTTCGATGCGGGGCCCGCACCCGGTCCTATCTCGTTCAAGGGTGTGCGGCTTGGCGTTCCCATCTGCGAGGATATCTGGACCGAAGAGGTTTGCGAGACACTTGCCGAGACGGGAGCGGAAATTCTGCTCGTGCCCAATGGTTCGCCCTTTGAACGGAACAAGGACGATGAGCGGCTCAATCTCGTTGTTGCCCGCGTGACCGGGACCGGCTTGCCTGTGGCCTATCTCAACCAGGTCGGTGGCCAGGACGAACTCGTTTTCGACGGCGCCTCATTCGTGCTCAATGGCGACCGGTCGCTGGCCTTGCAGATGCCGATGTTCGAGGAAGCCATAGTTCTCACCGAATGGAACCGGCAGGCGAATGGCGGGTGGCGGATGGCGAGTGGTGCCATAGCCAAGCTGCCCGAGAAGGAAGAAGAGACGTGGAAAGCTTGCGTGCTTGGACTTGGCGACTACGTGCGCAAGAATCGTTTTCCCGGCGTGGTGCTGGGGCTTTCGGGCGGCATCGATTCCGCCGTCGTCGCCGCCCTGGCTGTCGATGCCTTGGGCAAGGATAAAGTCCATTGCGTCATGCTGCCCTATGCCTATACGAGCAAGGAGAGCCTTGCTGATGCGGAAGAATGCGCCAGGCTGCTTGGCGTGCGCTACGATGTGGTGCCGATCAAGGAGCCGGTGGATGGCTTTCTCTCGGCGCTCAGGCCAATGTTCGACGGAAAAAATCGCGACACCACCGAGGAAAATATCCAGTCGCGCGCGCGCGGCGCCATCCTGATGGCGATTTCCAACAAGTTTGGTTCCATGGTGCTGACCACCGGCAACAAGTCGGAAATGTCGGTGGGCTATGCAACGCTCTATGGCGACATGAACGGCGGCTTCAATCCCATCAAGGATGTTTACAAGACGGAAGTCTATCGGCTGGCCACATGGCGCAACGCTCAGGGGCACGTCATCCCGGAGCGCATTATAACCAAGGCGCCAACGGCGGAACTGCGCGAAAACCAGAAGGACCAGGATTCGCTGCCGCCTTACGATGTGCTGGACGATATTCTCTCCTGTCTGGTCGAGAATGAAATGCCGGTGGCGGAAATTGTAAAACGCGGTCACGATGAGGCTATGGTGAAACGGGTGCAACACATGCTCTATGTGGCCGAATACAAGCGGCGGCAGGCCGCACCGGGTGTAAAAATCACCCGGCGCAATTTCGGCCGCGACCGGCGCTATCCCATCACCAACGGCTTTCGGGATGGGCGGCTCGAATGACCATCGTCCGCTTTGCTCCATCGCCTACGGGGCGCATTCACATTGGCAATGCGCGAACTGCTATTCTCAATTGGCTGTTTGCGAAGAAGGCGGGCGGCCAATTCATGTTGCGCTACGACGATACTGACATCGCGCGCTCGACGGAGGAATTCGCACGGGGCATCGCCGCCGATCTTCACTGGCTTGGCATCGCGCCGGACAGAATTGAATATCAGTCGAAACGTTTCAGCCGTTATGACGAAGTGTCGGCGGCGCTAAAGGCGAAGGCGCGGCTTTACCCCTGTTATGAAACCGCCGACGAGCTTGACCGGCGGCGCAAGCGCCAACTCGCCCGTGGAGCCCCGCCGGTCTATGACCGCGCCGCGCTCAAGCTGGACGCTAACGAGCGTGCCGCGCTCGAAGCCCAGGGCCGCAAGCCGCATTGGCGCTTCAAGCTCGACCACCGGATTGTCGAATGGACCGATCTCATTCGCGGGCCCCAGCACATCGACACGGCCTCGCTCTCCGATCCCGTGCTGGTGCGCGAAGACGGCAGCTATCTCTACACGCTTCCCTCCGTCATCGACGACATCGATTTCGCCATCAGCCATGTGATCCGCGGCGAAGACCATGTGGTGAACACCGCGGTGCAAATCGAGATCGCCGAGGCGCTCGGCGGAAAGCCGCCGGCCTATGCCCATCACAGCCTGCTTACGGGAGCGGACGGCAAGGGCCTGTCAAAGCGGCTTGGCTCACTCTCCATTGCCGCCATGCGCGAGGTGGGACTCGAAGCCATGGCCGTCGTCAGCCATGCCGCGCTGCTTGGCGCCTCCGGCAATATTCATCCTTGTACGGATTATAAGGAATTGATCGAAAGCTTCGATCTGGCAAAGCTGTCGCGCGCTCCCGCCCGCTTCGACGAGGTGGAACTCGCTCATCTCAACGCCAAGCTCCTGCACATGCTGCCGTGGGAAGCGGTTGAGAAGCGGCTGGCATATGGCTCGGAGGCGTTCTGGATGGCCATCCGGGGAAATATCAAAAAATTAGCCGATTCAACGGCTTGGAACGAAATCATCACAAACAGAATCAACCCTGTCGTGGCACCGGAAGATCGCGAGCTTATCGGCGCTGCCGCGAAACTCCTGCCGCCCTCTCCATGGGATGTGACGACCTGGAAAAACTGGACGGAAGCGGTGAAGGCAGCGACGGGGCGCAAGGGCAAGGCGCTGTTCATGCCGCTGCGGCTCGCTCTCACCGGCCTCGATCACGGCCCGGAACTGGCACAACTCCTGCCGCTGATCGGCCGCGAGAAGGCGCTTGAGCGGCTCCGCTGATTGCGCAATGATCGGCCATGATCCTGGTTGGCCAATATGACTCGCCCTTCACGCGCCGCGTGGCGGTGACGCTGCATCACTATCACATGCCGTTCGAGCGCAACACGCTGTCGGTGTTTCGCAACGCGGCCAAGATGCGGAAGATCAATCCGCTGACCCGCGTTCCGGCACTTATTCTCCGCAACGGCGAAGTGCTGATCGACAGCGTGGCGATCATCGACCATCTCGATGAACTGGCGGGCCCAGCCCGGGCGCTGGTGCCGCCCCACGGGCCTGAGCGGCGCAAGGTTTTGCAGGCAACCGCGCTGGCCCAGGGAGTTGCTGAAAAAGTGGCGCAGGCGACCTATGAACGGTTTTATCACACACCCAAGGGCCTCAGTAAAGAATGGGAAAAACGCTGCCTCTCACAGGTGATTGCGGCACTCAAGCAACTGGAAAGCCAATGCGGGGCGCCGTGGTTCTTCGACATGCACATGAGCCACGCCGACGTTATGACCGGGTGCCTGATCGGCAATGTGAAGCTGCGTGTGCCGGAAGTTTTTTCCGCCAAAAAATATCCGAAGCTCCATGGCCTGTCGCTCCATTGCGAGATGATGGATGAATTCGTGAAATCGCGTATCGGCGCGAACGAAACCATGCCGGCGAAGAAGAAATAGCTATAAAAGTGCGAGGCCGCCTTGGCGTTGCATCCCGGTTTCGAGATCGGTGATACGGCCGTAATCTTTTTCACTCAGCACGGAATGGCCCGTCAAGAAAAGGCGGCGGCGCGGCTCCTGCAAACCGGGGTCGGCAAAGGCGGCGCTCAGCGCCTGGCGGAGTCTCGCGGCGCCGCCGGCCACTGTGACATAGGGAAGACCGGGTACTTCGGGCGACCGGGCAATTTCAACAAGGCCTTCGAGATAGTCCGGCCGATATGCCTTCGCCATTGCCGTGCATATGGCATCGACGGCGCAGACATCGGCCTTGCGGTCGCGGACCGCGAGCAATGACCCGATATGCCCGCCGGTCTCCACGGCTTCGGCAAAGAAACGGCCCTCCCTGGCATGTGGCGCGAAGACCAGTTGCAGCGCCAGCATGCCCGACATGGAGTTCGGATTGTTGACGGCGGCAATTTTCCCCCGGAAGGATTCGAGCGGCGCATTTTCGCGGGCGAAGACCATGCTCCGGTAGTTGGCGCCCCGGCAGCCGTCGACGCCATAGTGCGGAGTTGCCACAATCTTGAGCTTGCCGCGGAATTCATGGGTGAAGGGATAGCCGCAGGTCTGGCTGAAAAGCAGGTCGGGTGCTGCCCACGCCGCCACGTGATCGCCGCCACGGCTGAGCGATATATCCGCACCGAGATGGCGGGCGATGGCGGTCCACCATGCGTCCGTGGCTTCGCGCACTTCGGGCCAGTCATACATGGGCAGGGATGCGATCATGCGATCTCCTTCATCAGCTTGCGGATGAAATCGCCGGTCTCGTTGGGCTGTACGCGGGCCTGGCGGATGAGATCGTCGAAATGCTGGGTCATCTGCCGTATGTGCCCGGTCGAGGTGAAGACGAAATAGAGCGAGCCCATGTAGATCGCGGCGCGTTTCTGGCCGAACACTGTATAGGGTGCGGCGTAGCGTTCGCGCCCGTCATAGAGGAACCAGCGGTAGGAGGGATAAAGTTCATCCACCGCCGTTGCCATATGTTCGAGCTGGCGTCTCCTTTCGCGCATTGGCAATTGGCGCCACAGGCCTTCGCCACGGGCGAAACTTTCGACCGCCTGGCGCGAGGTACAGACCTCGATCTCGCTTGCTGGCTGGCGAACATGATCGATGCTGTCCCTGGCCGAAGCCGACAGTGCCATGGCTTCGGCGAGAGAGAGCTTGGAGTTCTCATAGGCGATGACGGCATCGGTCTTGATGTGATCGGGCAGTGAAGCCGGCACGTACCTCACCTTCGATCCCCGCGCCTCCTCGCGCCAGCGTTTCAAATGCTCATTGGCGGGATCGTCGGCGCCCCGCTCGACCATGGGCTGCGCCACAATATCGGGGGTTACGTGCTGTACTTCGGAAAGCCCCAGCAGCCAGTCGGCCGAGGCCCCATGCCGCGATGCGATGCGTCCGATGGTCTCAGCGCGCGGCAGGCGCACATTGTCGAGCGCCAGAAGTTGCGACAGCGTCGAACGATCGAGCCCGGCGCGCGCCGCAAACCTTGCGCGCGACTGGCCGCTGGTGGCGATCAGTTCCGACAGGCGGCGCTGGAACAAGGCGACGGTTTCGCGCTTTTGCATTTCGGTTATTGTTTACAATTGTCACCATAGTATACGCTTGTGGATCATTGTCAACGGATTCGCACCGGCTTTAGGTGTAATCTCGGGCCATGGAAGATTTGGCCAGAACAGCGCCCCGGCGGCAGATCGAGTGGCCCACGGTTGGGCTCATCGTCCTGGTGTATGCAATTATCGGAAGCCTCGTGTGGTTTCACGCGATCCTGCCGTGGTGGATCATCTTGCTCGTGGGCAGCTATTTCGCGGCACTCCACAGTTCGCTTCAGCACGAAATCCTGCACGGGCATCCCACCGGCAACCGCCTGCTCAATGAAGCTCTTATCTTTGTGACGCCGCATTTCTGGCTGCCGTATCCGCGCTACCGCGAAACCCACCTTACGCATCACAACGATGCCAACCTCACCGATCCCACACTCGATCCGGAATCGTATTACATGCTGCCGGAGGATTGGGCGACGCTGCCGGGCTTCAAGCAGACCCTCTACCGGCTGAACCATACGCTGGCGGGGCGCATGCTCCTGGGGCCGGGGATCGTTTTCCTGCGCTTCTGGCCCTTGGAGTTCCTGGCGATCGCGCGCGGCGACAGGACGATCGCCAAAGCCTGGGCTTTGCACGCTGTTGCCTCCGGCATAACAATCTGGTTCGTCTCCGGAGTAGCCGGCATGGCCTTCTGGCAATATTTCCTGCTGGTGGCCTATCCCGGAATCTCGCTGGCGCTGGTGCGTTCTTTCTGCGAGCATCAGGCGGCGGAAAGCGTCGACCACCGCACCCTCATCGTCGAAGCCTCACCCTTCTGGTCGCTGCTCTTCCTCAACAACAATCTGCATGCGGCGCACCATCATCGCCCCACACTCGCCTGGTACAAGCTCCCGGCCTATTACCGCGCCGAGCGGGATCGGCTCATTGCCAAGAACAACGGCTATCTCATGCGGGGCTACGGCGAAATTTTCCGCCGCTACTTCTTCAAGGCCAAGGAGCCCATTCCCTATCCGCGCATGGAGTGGCTAAAAAAGCCGTAAGACCCCATATAATCAGCGGTTTTTTCAATTCCTCAACCGGGCAAGCGTAACTCATTAAGCATTTTGGGCCTTTTTGCGGTGCGGCATCCGAAAAAGCCCGCAAAATAAGGGTTTTCACGAATCACTCCTTGCGCTAACGCTGGCTTCGGCCGATCCGGCAAAGGAGAAAAAAATGGCTGACGAAAAAATAGTGACCATCCCGCTATCCAAAATCGCGAGCGAGCTGGCCGAAAAACACGAGATGTCCAAGAAGGCGATGAGCGAACTTCTGGGCGCCTTCATCGACCTTACCGTCAAGCACCTCAAGAAGGGCGCCAAGGTCCGCGTCACCGGGCTTGGCATCTTCCAGGTGAAGAAGCGCTCCGCCCGCATGGGCCGCAACCCGGCCACCGGCGAGGCAATCAAGATCAAGGCGTCGAAGAAGCTGGCCTTCCGCGCCGCCAAGGAAGTCAAGGAAGCGATTTAACCGGCTGTACAATTACCCGAATGGCCCCGCCCAAGGCGGGGCCATTTGCGTTTGGCAGGGTTCGATCCCGCCTCCCTTGCAGCAAAAATCTTATATCTCTGCTGGAAAACCTGCCACGAAGCCGGCTTCGAAGAGGCTGAGTTTCTTCCCTTCATTCAGCAAAACGGCCAGTTCGTCTTCCGGCAATTTTTCAACAAGCCGCTCAAGGATAAACGCGCGCTCCAATTCTTCGGTAGTTTGAATGGATTCGGGAGAATTGGCATAGCAATTGTCAACAAACCCCAACAGGCTGGCAGCGCGGCGCGGATCGCCGGCCACGGCTTCAATACCCGCCGCGGTTTGCAACAGGGACCAATGCCAACTGGTATCGTCACGGGAAAAGTACTCAAGCGATTCGAGGTGAAATTCCCGCGCCCTGTCCACGGCTCCGGTGGCAAGGTGATAGGATGCGAGATTGTGGAGTTGCATTCCGAGTTCCCGCTTGTAACCCGCCTTCCGCAAATCTTTCAAAAGGTCCATGCCGATGGCGATGGCGCGCTCCGCGTCGCCTTTCCAATATAAAATCTCGGCAACGTACAAGCCCGATTTGAGGCCGCTTCGCGTGTTGCCCGTGGCGCGGTGCATGGCAAGCCCTGCCTCGCATCTGGCGAGGCCCGGCAATTTTTCGCCTTTAAGCCATTGGTTCATGCCAATGAGAGTCAGCGCAAAAGCCTTTATTTTTGAAGTTTCCAGACCTGGGAGCAATTCCTGCATTTCAGAAATAACGGCCTGCGCCTGTTCCAATTGGCGTGGATTCATGTACACCAATCCCCTGAGCGAGTTCGCCTGAACGAACTTCTCCTTGCTCGAAGCGTTCCGGAAAAAATTTATGGCCGGCTCAAGGGTCTTGACGGAAAGCTGGTCAAGGGCTTCGGCCCTGCACAGTTCAGCCAGGGCAAGCCGGAGATCGGCTTCCAGTCCGGCATTCAGGAGTTTCCCGGCAGACTGCATCGCATGCCGGCAGTGAGAAAGACCCTCGCGGGGAAGCCCCGTCTCAAGCCAAAGCCGATACGAATTTGCGGCCAGTTCCGCATATTTGCCCAATTGCCCGCGGGTTTTGAACCATTCAAGCGCCGAGCGCAGATTGCCGGTATCGGGCTCATAGATATCAAGCCATTGCCTGTCCGGCATCCTTTCCCAATCATGCGCGCCGCCCGCAAAAAGCTGGATCAAATGGCTTGCGTGGCGTTCGCCAACCGGTTCTTCCTCATTGGCCAGCTTCAGTTGATCCCGGGCGAAATGCCTGGATGTTTCAAGCAGCCTGTAGCGGCCCTTGTATTTTCCATCCCTGACGACGAGTGATTTCCGCACAAGTTCCGACAGGCTTTCCTTTTCAAGGGTAACCGCGCTCGCCGCGTCAATTGAAAAACTGCCATTGAACACGCTGAGCGCACGAAAAACCTTCTGTTCGGCGGGCGTGAGAAGCCCATAACTCCATGTGAGAGCGGCGATCAGGGATTTGTGGCGCGAGAGCTGGGTAGGCCAGGACGAGGCCAATTCCGATATTTTGGATGTAATCTGTTTTTCAACTGTCTCAATACCGAGGGTGGTCGAACGCGCCGCGGCCATTTTCAGCGACAAGGCCACGCCGTCCAGGCTTCGGCAAAGACGGCCGATGGCGATCCATTCGGAATCCGAGACCTGTTCGCCCTGGGATTCATAGCAATGCCGGAAGAATTCCGCCGATGGGGAATTTGCCCCTTCCTCGCCAAATTCGGGTAATGCGAAGGGGCCCAACTTGAAGACAAATTCATCGGGCAAGTTGAGCGGAATCTGCGAGGTTACCAGAATTCTCACACGCGGCGCCCGCGCCAGAATCGCCGTCACGATTTCGGCCACGGCCTCCGGCAGGTGCTCACAATTGTCAAGCACCAGCAAAAGCTCTTCCGTGCGCAAATAAGCACTCAGCGCATCGCCCACCGGCATCGATTTCTGGAATTGCACACCGAGTGTCTGCACGATGGTGCTGGCGACATGGACCGGATCGCCGATTGGCGCCAAATCGACAACCCAGACTCCGCTACTGAACCGGGATTGCCGCATTGCCGCCGATTCGATTGCCAGGGTGGTCT
Organism: Aestuariivirga sp.; assembly: GCA_050728895.1. Classification (GTDB taxonomy): domain Bacteria; phylum Pseudomonadota; class Alphaproteobacteria; order Rhizobiales; family Aestuariivirgaceae; genus Aestuariivirga. Next base: position 2,982 of record JBOHKD010000014.1, on the reverse strand, counting down.
TGCCGACGCCACCGGGCCCCACGATGCTCGTGATCCGGTGTTTTTGGAGCAGGTTCGAAATGGCTGCAAGCTCATTTCCCCTGGCCACGCATTCGGGCCGGAAATCCGGGATATTTCCCCCGGTTGCCGGAACGGCTCGCGTTGTGGTTTCCGATGCGACGGACTTTGGCAGCGGCCCTACATACTTGTAGCCCCGGCCATGTACGGTTTCAATAAACCCGGGGCCGAGCAACTTGCGCAAGGAAGAGACATGAACCTGCAACGTATTCTCTTCAACCACGATGCCCGGCCACGCAGCATCGAACAGATCGGATTTTCCGATCATCTCATTGGGCCGGCCGAGAAGGGCAACGAGAATGTCAAAGGAGCGGCTGCTGAGTTCCACCGGCCCGCCGGGACCAATAAGCTGGCGCTCGCGTATCTTCAAACCGTAACTGGCGAACTGGATATCCATGGCGGTCATCGGGCAGGCGTCATGCGCCCTGTATATCGCAGCATCGCCAGCTCTGCGAAACTGAAATCTCATTTCAGGAATCTTCAGGACTAGCCCAAGGACTTTCAGGCGCGCTGGGCTCACTCTCCGGGTAAAGGAGATAGCCCATGACATACCAACTCACATCGGAACGCGTTGAAAACGTTGAATTTATTGAGCTGGCAATCAGCAGGGGAATTTCTTTCCTGAGGTCGATGGGCGTCCGCAGGAATGATGCCCGGCTGCTTGCCGGCATGAATGACCAGACCCTTGCCGGCATGGGCCTGCGGCGTGAGGAGGTACGAGGCGAAGATGGTTTGCGCTGGTAGCCAGCGCGGAAATTATAGCCGGCTATTGGGGTGGACCAATCCGGTTGCAGATTTAACTCGCGCAAATCAAGGGGGCGATACCATGAAGACTTTCATCCTGCATTCCTTCAACCTGCCGTCAATGACCGCGTCCGTCACGAACGCCGTCAAACCCGCCCGCCGCGACATTGCGATGAAAAAAGGGATGTCATTGCTGTCAACACTACCGCCTTATTTACTCAGCGATATTGGGCTGCCGGGCTTCGACAAGCTGCCCTTGGAGACCCAGGAGGAACAATATGCCCGCGCCGTGATGGCAAAGGAGCAGGCGTTCAGTCCTGTCTAACGCGACACCTGCTCCTTTTGCAGCGTCTTTTTCTTCGGCTTTGCCTCCACCGGGCCAAGTTCTGCCGTTGTGGCCTCCGGCAAACGCTTTTTTGCAGTCTCGGCGAATGCCTGTTCTTGCGTTACCGGATTCAAGTTTAACCGGAAGGTTGGGACTGGGCCGACCGCGTTAAAGAAAAAGCCGTCCAAATCCCTTGTAACCTTCAGATACTGTTCGCCAGCCACATTGACGGTCAGTTTGGCGCTCTCGAAGGAAAGCGGAATATGAATGCGAACTTCATGCGCGCCGGGGCTCACGGCAATGCGCAGTTGCTTGCCGGCCTTGATCGTGCCGGCTTTCCTTCCGTCCACCTCCACGGGCGCGTAGCCGAACCAGCTTCCAAAGCCGTTGATCCAGTAGAGGTTAAGGGAGTCGGCATTGGCATCGCCGAGGAAGAACATCAAAGCAGCAACGAATACGCCAATCCTCAGTTTCCATTCAAACCGGTGCATTCCGCCCCCTAAACCCCGATGAACGCGCAACCGGCTATCATGGCCGGGAGTATGCCGGCAAGCCGGAACTTGCCCATGTCGCGAAGTGAGAACTTCTCACCGCAACGGCGATTGCGGACGACCGGAAACCTCGTCTATGAAGCGGGCTTGGCTTTTCCCAGAGAAGTAGCATGAAAAATCAGGCTCGGGCTGTGGTGATCGGCGGCGGCGTCGTCGGTTGCTCGGTGCTCTATCATCTCACCAAGGCTGGCTGGAAAGACGTGGTACTGGTGGAGCGCGACCGGCTGACGTCGGGTTCCACTTGGCACGCGGCGGGGGGGTTCCATACGCTCAACGGCGATCCCAATGTCGCCAAGCTGCAGGGCTATACGATCGCGCTTTATGCGGAGCTGGAAAAGATTTCCGGGCAATCCTGCGGCATGCATCGTTCGGGCGGCATCATGCTGGCCGATACGCCGGAGCGCCTGGAATGGCTGAAGATGGCCCATGCGCGGGCGCGCTATCTCGGCCTCGAGACCGAGCTCATCAGCATGGCGGAAGCCAAGAAGATGCATCCTCTTCTCGAAGAGAAATACTTTGTGGGCGCCATGATCGACAAGGCCGACGGCAATCTCGACCCGGAAGGCACGACCCACGCCTATGCCAAGTCGGCGCGGATCGCGGGTGCTGAAATCTACCAGAACTGCCGTGTTACCGATCTCAAGCCCCGGAGCGACGGTTCCTGGGATGTGATCACCGTCAATGGCAACATTCATGCCGAGCATGTGGTGAATTGCGGCGGCCTGTGGGCCCGCGAAGTGGGCCGCATGGTCGGGCTTGAGCTTCCCGTGCTGGCCATGGAGCATATGTATCTTGTCACCGACGAGATGCCGGAAGTCGTCGCCTACAACAAGGAGCGTGGCCACGAACTGCCGCATATTCTCGATTTCAAATCCGAAATCTACATGCGGCAGGAACGCTCCGGCATCGTGCTTGGCACCTATGAGAAGGATTGCCGGCCCTGGCAGCCAAAAGAGACGCCATGGGATTTCGGCCAGGAACTTCTGCAACCGGATCTCGACCGGATCGCGCCGTCGCTGGAGCTTGGTTACAAGCACTTCCCCGCCCTCGCCAAGGTTGGCATCAAGCGGGTCATCAATGGTCCCTTCACCTTCACGCCCGATGGCAATCCGCTGGTCGGGCCGGTGCAGGGTTTGCGGAATTTCTGGTGCGCCTGCGGCGTGATGGCGGGGTTCAGCCAGGGCGGCGGCGTGGGGTTGGCGCTCTCGCAATGGATGAGCACCGGCGATCCGGGCTTCGATGTCTGGGGCATGGATGTGGCGCGCTTCGGCGAATGGGCGACGCGCACTTACACCAACGAGAAGG
>JBOHKD010000013.1:0-15413 GCA_050728895.1 Aestuariivirga sp. | reverse complement strand
CTGCTCGCCAAGGAACTTAACGTTGGTCTGACCATCGATGCGGAAGATGTGAACCGCCTCGATCTGTCACTCGAACTTTTTGGAAGGCTGGCACAGGACGAACGGCTCAAAGATTGGAACGGGCTTGGCCTCGCGGTGCAGGCCTATGGCAAACGGGCCAAACCGGTGCTGGAATGGCTAGCGAAACTGGCGGAACACACTGGCCACACGTTCCCCGTCCGCCTCGTCAAGGGCGCCTATTGGGATACGGAGGTGAAACGCGCCCAGGAAGCGGGCTTGCCCGGCTATCCGCTGTTTACCCGCAAGGTCTCGACCGATGTGAGTTACCTCGCCTGCGCCAAATTCCTGCTGGCGCGCCGCAACGTGTTCTATCCGCAATTCGCCACCCACAATGCCCACACGCTGGCGGCGATCTCGGTGATGGCGGGCAATGACCGGAACTTCGAATTCCAGCGCCTGCATGGCATGGGGCAGGCGCTCTATGAGCAGGTGGTGGGCCAGGACAAAATGAACCAGCCCTGCCGCATCTATGCGCCGGTCGGCAGCCATGAGGATTTGCTGGCCTATCTGGTGCGGCGTTTGCTTGAAAACGGCGCCAACACGTCCTTCGTCAACCGCCTCGCCGATGACGAAGCCCCCTTGGCCGACATCATCGCCGATCCGGTCCTGGAGGTGGCCAAGCTGCCGGAAGTGCCGCATCCCCGCATTCCGCTTCCAGCAAATATCTTTGCGGGACGCCGCAATTCGGCCGGTCACGCGATGTGGGACGATGCCACGCGCGAACGGCTTCTCGGCGGTATCGGCAAGGTGCTTTCCAAGAAGATCGAGGCTACAGCGCTCGTCGATGGTGCGGCGATGGGGCAGGGGTCAAAGCGCGAAATAACATCGCCCCATGACCAGCGCCAGATCGTGGGTTTTGTGCACGAGGCCGATGATGCCGCTGTCGGCAAGGCCATGGCCTCGGCTGCCGCCGCGCAAAGGGACTGGGACTGGCTTGGCGGCGAAAAGCGCGCGGCGATTCTCGACCGTGCCGCCGATCTCTATGAGACCGGCACCGAACGCCTTCTGGCACTTCTGGTGCGCGAGGCGGGGAAGACTCTCGACAATGCCGTATCCGATCTCCGCGAGGCGGTGGATTTCCTGCGCTATTACGCGAGCCGTGCGCGAAAGGATTTCGTAAATCCCCTCGCACTTCCCGGCCCCACGGGTGAGCGCAATGAATTGTCGCTGCATGGACGCGGCGTCTTCGCCTGCATATCGCCGTGGAACTTTCCCATTGCGATTTTCACAGGGCAGGTCGCGGCGGCACTGGCGGCGGGCAACAGCGTCATCGCCAAGCCCGCCGAGCAGACGCCGCTGGTGGCCCATGCGGCGGTAAAGCTGTTGCATCAGGCGGGCGTTCCGGCTTCGGTTTTGCATTTCCTCCCCGGCGATGGCGCCCGCATCGGCAAGCCGCTGCTGGCGCACCCCGCACTTTCGGGTGTCGCCTTCACCGGCTCGAATGAAACCGCCGCTGTCATCAACCGGGCGCTGGCGGCGCGCGATGGCGCTATCCCCGCACTTATCGCCGAAACGGGCGGCATGAACGCCATGATCGTCGATTCTTCCGCATTGCCGGAACAGGCGGTGCGCGATGTGCTGGCCTCGGCCTTCGACAGCGCCGGCCAGCGCTGTTCGGCGGCCCGCATCCTGTTTGTGCAGGACGACGTGGCGGAGCGGGTGATCGTCATGCTCAAGGGCGCCATGGCGGAGCTTCGCATCGGCGACCCGCTCGACTATGCGACCGATGTGGGCCCGGTTATCGACAAGGAAGCGAAGGAGGCCCTCGAAGCCCATAAGCGCCGCATGAAAAAGGGAGAAAAAACGATTATCGATCTGGTGCTTGGCCCTGAATGTTCACACGGCACTTTCGTTGCACCGGCGGCCTATGAACTGGCCTCGCTCAAACCGCTCACCCGCGAAGTGTTCGGCCCCATCCTGCATGTCGTGCGTTTTGCCGGCGACCGTATCGCGGACGTGTGCGCGGCACTCAACGCAACGGGCTTCGGCTTGACACTTGGCCTCCACACGCGGATCGAGACCACGGTTGAAGAGGTGCGGCGCTTGGCCAAAGTCGGCAATCTCTATGTGAATCGCAACCAGATCGGTGCCGTCGTCGGCGCCCAGCCTTTCGGCGGCGAGGGCCTCTCCGGCACCGGCCCCAAGGCCGGCGGCCCCCACTATTTGCACCGCTTCGCGGTGGAGCGCGTATCCTCCATCGACACTACAGCTTCCGGTGGCAACGCCGCGCTCATGTCGCTGGAAACGGACTGAGTTCAGGCGTCCTTATCTTCGCGCAATACGATGCCGCGTTCGACGGCGTCGCGGCCGAATTTTTCGCGCAGCCTGTCCATGGCGATTTCCGCCTTGGCATGGGTGGCGGCGTGGGCATCGAGCGTTTCGGTTTCGGTGTCCGGTTCGGCAGGGCTGAGATTGCTAATGCCTACGCCGATAAGACGAAATGTGGCGCCTGTCGCCTCACGCTTCAGCAGCGGTTTGGCTGCTTCGAAGATGCGGGTGGCCAGCAGCGTGGGTTCGTCCAGTGAGACATTGCGGGTGCGCGAGCGGAAGTCCGCGGTCTTGAGCTTCAGCACCACGGTCTGGCCCGCCAGCCCTTCCGCCTTGGCGCGGCGTGAAACCTTTTCAGCTAAACGCCAGAGGATGGCTTCCAGTTGGTCATATTCGCGCAAATCGGTGTTGAAGGTGGTCTCCGCGCTGATGCTTTTCGATCGGTCGTCGGTCGAGACATTGCGCACATCCTCGCCGCGCGAGAGATGATAGAGTCTGCCGCCCATGCTGCCATAGCTTTTCATCAGTTCGTTTCTGTCCATGGATTGAAGCTGGCCGATCAAGGTGATGCCGTCGCGGGCAAGCTGCTCCTGCATGGCGCGGCCCACACCCCAGATGAGGCCCACGGGCTTGTCCGCAAGGAACCCTGCGGCTTCCGCTTGTCCAAGCACCGAGAAGCCTCGCGGTTTTTCAAGGTCGGAGGCGACCTTCGCCAGATATTTATTGTAGGAAAGCCCCACCGACGCGCTGATGCCGATTTTCCGCTCGATGGTGTTGATAAGCTTCGCCAGTGACAATGCCGGACTCATGGCATGCAGTCGCGCGGTGCCGGTCAGATCGAGGAAAGCCTCATCGATGGAGAGCGGCTCCACAAGCGGCGTTAGTTCCAGCATCAGGCTACGGACCTCGCGCCCCGCCGCAACGTATTTCGCCATGTTGGGACTTATGACCACGGCGTCGGGGCAGAGTTGCAGCGCCTTGAACATCGGCATCGCCGATTTCACGCCCCGGATGCGCGCCACATAACAGGCGGTCGCCACGACGCCGCGAACGCCGCCGCCGACAATCACCGACTTGTCGGCAAGAGCGGGATTATCGCGCTTCTCGACGGCGGCGTAGAAAGCGTCACAATCGATGTGGGCGATGGCCAGGTTATGCAATTCCGGATGTTGAAGCAGGCGCGGGCTGCCGCAGGAAGGGCAGCGCCGCTCATCGGCACCCGCCGCCGAAAGGCAGTCGCGGCAGAAGCCCGGTGTCGCGGCCTCGTTGAGCATGAAGGTGATACTAGCGCTGAAGCGGGGATTGCGAAACAATGGAGCAGGGACACTTCATCAGCGAGGGGAATGCCAATGTACAAGCTCTACAACGTCAAAAGCTGGGGGTCGATTTCCGTTCATTTGCTGCTGGAAGAGATGCAAATCCCCTACACGAACATCTGGATGACCTATGAACAGGTTGTAGCGCCAGGGTTTCGTGCCATCAGCCCCTTGGGCTACATCCCCGCCCTCGGCCTCGACGATGGCCGCACCCTGTTCGAATCGGGCGCCATCGTCACGTTTGTTATGGCCGCGCATCCCGACAAGGGCATGTCGCCGCCGCTTGGCTCGGACGTCGGCGGCGAGTTTCTGTCCTGGCTCAATTTCATGAGCGCCAATCTCTATCCGGCGATCAATCATTTCGATGCCAGCAGCCCTTATGCCGGAGACGCCGCGCAAAACGCTCATATCGAAGCTAAAGCAACCGAGCGGTGCGACTTCCTTTGGTCGATCCTGAACAAGCGGCTTGAGGCAGAAGGCCCATGGCTGATGGGCAAGAGCTATTCGGCCCTCGATATTTACGCCTTCATGCTCAGCCTGTGGGGCAAGCCGACGGAATCGGCGGTGCACAAGAAATTTCCCGCCGTGGCAAAGCTGGCGCGGGCGATACGAGTGCGGCCCAGACTCAAGGCAGCATTGGAGGCACACGGCGTCATGGAGATCGGAGGATATGGCGGATGACGGACGACGCTACCGACCGCATGTGATGTTCGAGATCGTCAGCCTGATCGCCGACGGTAAGCGGAAGACCTAAGGATTTGCAAGGTGCCGGCCCGCCGCAGCGATTGTTTCCGGGTCGAGGCCCTCCGATTCGGCAAAACCCAGGAGAAGCGGTTGATCGCCGCACAGGTGTTCGAGGACGCCGGCAAGAAAGCCGGGCTGGCTGGCGCTGACGCGAATCGTTTCCGGCGTCAGGCCGGTGATGCTCATGAAGCGCTTGATCCGGTCCGGGTCGCTTAAAAGAAAGCCCAATGCCTTCAATGCGATGATCTGCGATTCTTCGCCGCTTATCGAAGATTTCTTCACCATGTTTCGGTCCTAGTTAACCACCCAAAGCTGAACCGCGGCAAGAGAGGCCCTGGATTAAGCTGTTGGTTACCCGTTGGGCCGAATATCGCGCCAACAATAAGGGGAGCCTGCGTTGGCCCACAGGGTTGCCGCATTGGCATGGAATAGAGGCGTTGCAGCTATGAGTTTTTCCGTTTCAAGTTCGGTAGGACCCATGAAAACTCCCGCGGCCATGCCGGAAACGCAAAAGCGCGTTCTCATCGTTGAAGACAACGAACTCAATATGAAGCTGTTCAACGACCTTCTGGAGGCCAACGGCTATGCCGTGATCCAGACCCGCGACGGCCTCTCCGCCCTCGATCTCGCCCGCAAGCACATGCCCGACCTGATCCTCATGGATATTCAATTGCCCGAGGTTTCCGGCATCGAGGTCACCAAATGGCTCAAGGAAGACGACGAGCTGAAGCGCATTCCGGTGATCGCGGTCACCGCCTTTGCCATGAAGGGCGATGAACAAAAGATCCGGGAAGGCGGCTGCGAGGCCTACATCTCGAAACCCATTTCCGTCGTGGGTTTCCTGCAAACGATCGACGGTTTCCTCCGGCAGCCAAAATGACAGCGCGCGTTCTCGTCGTTGACGATGTCCTTGCGAATGTCCGGCTGCTCGAAGCGAAATTGGCGGCGGAATATTTCGAGGTCGTCATCGCGATGAACGGCGCCGATGCGCTGGAATCGGTGCGGCGCACCAGTCCCGACATTGTGCTGCTCGATGTCATGATGCCGGGAATCGACGGCATAGAGGTTTGCCGGCGCATCAAGGCCGATCCGCGAACCCAGCATATTCCCGTGGTCATGGTCACGGCGCTCGATCAACCCGAGGACAGGGTGCGCGGCCTGGAGGCCGGGGCCGACGATTTCCTGACCAAGCCGGTCGACGATATTTCGATGTTCTGCCGGGTGAAGAGCCTGGTCCGCCTGAAGATGCTGACCGATGAATTGCGCGCGCGCTCGGCGGATGTGGGCGCAATGCGGGCCATGGCACATGACAAGTCCCATGCCGAACACCGGCCAGGCAAGGTTCTCGTCATCGACAACAGCGCCGCCGTCGCGGAACGCATTCGCCTGGCCCTGATGGGCCGCCATGATGTGACCGTGGCCGAAGATCCCCATCAGGCCGCCGCCATGGCCACGGAACAGGCAGAGCGCTTCGAGCTTATTGTCATGAACCTCGACATGGAAGGCTTTGACGCGCTCCGGCTGTGCTCGCAGTTGAAGTCGTTTGAGCACACACGGCAAACCCCCATTCTCATCATCGTCGATCCCGACGATCACCAGCGCCTGCTGCGAGCCCTCGATATGGGCGTCAACGATTATTTGATCCGGCCCCTCGACAAACAAGAGTTGCTGGCGCGCGTAAATACGCAAATCCGCCGCTGCCGTTATACCGAACAGCTCAGGCTCAGCGTGCAGAACTCGATTGAAATGGCGGTGACCGATCCTCTCACGGGCCTCTATAACCGCCGCTATCTCAAGACCCAACTGACCCATCTGCTCGAACATTCCATCAATCGCGGCAAGGCCCTGTCGGTCCTGGCCTTCGACGTCGATTTCTTCAAGACGGTCAACGACACCCACGGCCATGACGCCGGCGACAGGGTGCTGCAGGAACTGGCGGGGCGCATCCGGACGAATATCCGAGCCATGGATGTCGCCTGCCGCACCGGGGGCGAGGAATTCGTGATCGTGCTGCCTTCGGCCGACGCACCTGTGGCGGAGCGGATTGGCGAACGCCTGCGGAAATCCATCGCCGGCAAACGCTTCAATGTTGGCTCGGCCGGCGGGCTTGACATCACCATTTCGGCCGGCATCGCGACCCTCAACGGCGCTGAGGACAAGGCCGAGGATATCCTGAAGCGGGCCGACGACGCCCTCTACAAGGCCAAGCGCGAAGGCCGCAACCGCGTCATCCTGGCGGCGGCATAGGCCGCTCACCTTCCTCTTTAGTTGCGGTGCCCAGGCGTTTCTGCGATATTGCGCGCCACAAGGAGGAAAGGCCAAGTCCTTTCCGTTCAAGAGGAGTTTGTGTAATGGGTTCGATGTCTATCTGGCACTGGGCGCTGGTCATCATCGTGATCATGCTGCTGTTTGGACGCGGCAAGATTTCCGACCTGATGGGCGATGTCGCCAAGGGCATCAAGAGCTTCAAGAAAGGCATGGCCGAGGATGAGACGCCTGCGCCCACGGGCGAAACCAAGCCGCTCGAGCAACAGGCCGCCGTTTCGGGCAAGGCCGAAGCCGAGAAGGTAAAAAACTAGCCCGCCGGGCGGTTTTGGGAGTCCCATGTTCGACTTCGGCGTCGGTTACACCGAAATATTCCTTATTGCCGTGGTGGCGATCATCGTGATCGGCCCCAAGGACTTGCCCGCCGTGCTCAGGGCCTTTGGCAAGACCATGGCGAAGATGCGGGGCATGGCGCGCGAGTTCCAGGGCCATCTCGACGGCGCCATGCGCGAGGCGGGGCTGGAGGATGTCAAGAAAGACCTTCAGTCACTCAAAAACATCGGCGACATCGAGCCGGTGCCGAAATCCAAAGTCGTGCCGGCAAAGCCTGCGGATAATGATTTCGCCAAGTATTTCGGGGACGGGAAGCCCGCTCCGGACGCTCCATGACCAAGGACGATATCGACGCCTCGGAAGCCCCGCTGATCGAGCATCTGATCGAACTGCGGAAACGGCTGATGCTGTGCGTCATGGGCTTCGTCGCGGCCTTCATCGTCAGCTTCTGGTTTTCTTCCGATATCCTGCACTATCTCACCTTGCCGTTTATCTGGGGCACTGGATCGAAGGATGTCAGCCTGATTTCGATCAAGCTCCTTGGCGTGTTTCTGGTGAAAATAAAGATTGGGTTTTTCGGCGGGCTGTTCATCGCCTTCCCGCTGATTGCCATCCAGATCTACCGTTTCGTGGCGCCCGGCCTTTACAGCAATGAGCGCAACGCCTTCCGGCCCTATCTCATCGCCACGCCATTTTTCTTCCTGTTGGGCGCGGCGCTGGTTTATTTCCTGCTGTTGCCGACGGCGATCGCTTTCTTCTATTCGTTGGCCGCGGGCACCGGCACCGATGGCCAGAATGCCATACAACTGATGCCCGATATCGAAGCCTATCTGGATTTCGTGATGATGCTGATCCTCGCCTTCGGCCTGTGTTTCCAGTTGCCGGTGATCCTGACGTTGCTCGGCCAGATCGGCATCCTGAGCTATGACCAGTTGAGAAGCGGCCGCAAGTTCGCGATCGTCGGCGTGTTCGTCATCGCCGCGGTGCTGACGCCTCCCGATCCCGTTTCGCAGATCGCCATGGCGGTGCCGCTGCTGGGCCTTTACGAAGTCTCGGTGCAGGCGGTGCGCTTTCTCGAAAGCCGCCGGAGGAAGGCCGAGGCTTGATACTCATCTCTCCATGACCGGGCTTGACCCGGTCATCCAGTCTGGATCACCGGCTCAAGGCCGGTGATGGAGAGAAGGGGGAGAAGCTTTGCCCAGCGCAAGTCAGGCCCTATAGAGGGGGTGATTTCGGGGAATCATCCGCATGCACGACATCAAGGCCATTCGCGACGACCTGGCGGCGTTCGACCGGGAGCTGGCGCGCCGCGGACTGGCGCCCTTGGCCAAAGTTCTTATCGAGGCCGATGCCGAAAAACGCGGCCACATGCAAAAACTGCAAGATGCGCAGGCGCGCCGCAACGCGGCCTCGAAGGAGGTTGGCGAGGCCATGAAGGCGGGTGACAAGGCCAGAGCCGAAGCGCTCAAAGCCGAGGTTGCGGCTTCCAAGGATTTCATTGCCACGGGTGCGGAGGTTGAACGCCAACTCACGCAGAGGCTTGCAGAGGCGCTTGCCGTAATCCCCAACTTGCCCCTCGATGAGGTTCCCGACGGCACGGACGAGCGCAGCAATATCGAAGTTCGCCGTTGGGGAAGGACGCCTGAATTCGCATTCGAGGCGCGCCAGCATTTTGATATCGGCGAGTGGCTGGGTCTGATGGATTTCGAGACGGCAACGAAGCTGGCGGGCGCGAGGTTTGTGGTAATGAAGGGCCAGCTCGCGCGGCTGGAGCGGGCACTGGCCCAGTTCATGCTCGACCTCCACACCACAAGCAACGGCTACACCGAATACTACGTGCCCTATCTGGTGAACGATGAGGCGATGTTCGGCACCGGGCAATTGCCGAAATTCGCCGATGACCTATTCAAAACAACGGATGGCCGCTGGCTGATCCCCACGGCGGAAGTCTCCCTCACCAATCTGGTGCGCGAGACGATCCTCGACGAGAAAAACCTGCCGCTACGCCTCACCGCCTATACGCCGTGCTTTCGCGCCGAAGCCGGTGCGGCGGGCCGCGATACGCGCGGCATGATCCGCCAGCATCAGTTTTCCAAGGTGGAGCTGGTGTCGATCACCACGCCCGAAACCTCGCGCGCCGAACTCGAACGCATGACCGGTTGTGCCGAGGAGGTGCTGAAGCGCCTTGGGCTTCCTTACCGGGTGATCGCACTTTGCGCGGGCGATATGGGTTTTGCAGCCCGCATGACCTATGACATCGAAGTGTGGCTTCCCGGGCAGAATGCGTTCCGCGAAATTTCGTCGTGCTCGGTGTGCGGCGATTTCCAGGCTCGCCGCATGGAGGCGAGATACAAGCCCGCCTCGGCCACGGGCACGCGCTTCGTCCACACGCTCAACGGCTCCGGCCTGGCCGTTGGGCGCACGCTGATCGCCATTCTCGAAAACGGCCAGAACGCCGACGGCAGCGTCACCATTCCGGATGTGCTGCGGCCCTACATGGGCGGACAGGAGCGGATCACGAAGCCCTGATGCGCATTCTGGTGACCAACGACGACGGCATCCATGCGCCTGGTCTTGAGACATTGGAGCGCATAGCCCGCTCGCTTGGCGGTGAAGTCTGGGTGGTGGCGCCGGCGGAGGAGCATTCGGGTGCCGGGCATTCGCTGTCGCTGGCCAATCCGATCCGCTACCGCGAGATTGAGTCCAGGCGCTTCGAGGTCGCGGGAACGCCTACCGACTGCGTGGTGATGGCGGTGCGCAAGATCATGCCCGGCAATCCCGATCTGGTGCTCTCGGGCGTCAACCGCGGCCAGAACGTCGCCGATGATGTCACCTATTCGGGAACCATCGCCGCCGCCATGGAGGGAACAGCGCTCGGGTTCAAATCCATTGCCCTGTCGCAGGTAGCCGGCATCCACGGCAACGCCTTCAGCTACGCGGTGGCCGAGCAACACGGCCCGGAGCTTGTCAAGAAACTGATCACCATGGAATTCGGCCCCGGCGTGCTGATGAATGTGAATTTTCCCGATTGCCGCCCCGGCGAATTGCAAGGGATCGAGGTGACGCGGCAAGGCAAGCGCGACCAGAATCTTCTGACGGTGGATGAGCGCGTCGATGCGCGTGGCCGCAATTATTACTGGCTGGGCTTCAAGCGCGAGCGCGGCACGCCGCCGGTGGGAACCGATCTGCGGGCGGTGTTCAACAAGCGCATCTCGATCACGCCGCTGCACATGAACCTGACCCAAGTGGAAGCGATGGAGGCACTGCGCCAGGTGCTGGAGGCTCCGTGAGCCTCGATCCTCGCAAGATCCAGCTTCTGATGTCGCTGCGCAGTCAGGGCATACGCGACATCAGGGTGCTGGAAGCCATCGAGCTTGTGCCGCGCGAACTTTTTGTCGAGCCGAGTTTTGCCGATCAATCCTACGCCGATCGGGCCTTGCCCATCGCCTGCGGCCAGACCATCAGCCAGCCCTTCATTGTGGGGTTGATGACCGACCGGCTGGAGGTGGGTGAGCGCCACAAGGTGCTTGAGATCGGCACGGGTTCGGGCTACCAGACGGCGATCCTGAGCCTCCTGTGCCGCAGGGTTTATACGATCGAGCGCTATCGGACACTGGCGGTGGAGGCCGGATTGCGCTTCCATGAGATGCGGCTCGGCAACATCACGCAGCTCGTGGGCGATGGCACGAAGGGCTGGCCGGAGCAGGCGCCTTTCGACCGCATCATGGTGACGGCGGCGGCGAAAACCATACCGCCGGCGCTGACCGATCAACTGGCCGTGGGCGGCATCATGGTGATCCCGCTGGAGGAAAAACCCGGCAAGCAGAACCTGTTTCGCGTACGCCGTGGCAAGCAGGGCTATGAAAGCGAAAATCTCCTGGCGGTGCGCTTCGTCGCTCTGGTCGAGGGCGTGGCCAAGGAGAGCTAAGGCTGCTCGAAGTCACGAGGTGGCGGAATATTGTGGTGGCGCTCGCGGAGAGAAATATGGATGGCGCAGGCAATGAGAATGCCGACGCCCAGAAAGGTCCACATATCTGGGAAATCGCCGAAGAACCACCAGCCGGCGGCCACCGCCGCGATCATTTCGGTATAGGCAAGCGGCGCCAGCAGCGAAGCCTCGCCATAGTCGTAGGCCCGCACGATCAGATAGTGCCCCAGGCCTGCAATGAAAGCGAGAATCACGAACAGCCCCCATTGCGAAAAGGTTGGCGCTTCCCAGATGAAAATGACGATGGCACTGGCGAGCACGGAGCCTGCGAGATTGGTATGGAATGTTGTCACCATGGCGTCGGCGCCACCGGCGATTTTCCGCGTCATCAGTATATAAATGGCAAGTGAAGTTCCGGCCGCGAGCGCCAGCGGCACGCCGGGATTGAATGCCACGAATCCGGGCCTGATGATGATCAGCGTGCCGATGAACCCGATGACCACGGCGGTCCAGCGTTGAACGCCTACTTTCTCGCCCAGCACCACGGGGGACAGCAGGGTGACAAGTAACGGCTGCACGAAGAAAATCGCCAGCGCGTCGGCGATCGGCAAATAGCGCAGGGCGAAGAAGAAGGAACCGGTCGCACCCATAAGAAATGCCGCGCGGAATGTGTGCAGCACCGGCATGGCGGGCACGAGGCTGGCAGGGCCGCCGGCAAGCAAAGCGAAGGGCAGCGTCAGGATACAGCCGAACATCATGCGCGCCCAGACAATCTGCATGACCGGCACGCCCTGTTGGCCCAGGAATTTGGCCGCGACATCGAGGAAGGGCAGGATCGCCATGGCGGCCAGCATCAGGGCGATGCCGGCAAGCGGCTTGTTCTTGAGGCGCGGTGCGGTGATTACGGGGGAGGGCATGGGATGGCTCGCAAGACCGGCTGGTAAGCCATCGCGGCGTTATTCGCAATTTGTTTACACCTTAAGCCTATCCTGACGGGTTGTAAGTGATCGGAGCTTTGTATGAACGACTCTATCGGCATACCCGCTCCGGGGACCGCCTGACCTCAGAGGCCGTCAAGACCTCCCAGCGGCGCCCCGGATGGCGAGAATGGAGGTTTTATGTCTGAATACCGCTTTCGCGTTTCGAGTTTGTTGCTGGCCGCGGTGACGATGGTTTACGCCGCGCCAGCCGATGCCCAGTCGGCCTGCGGCGAACGGACCAAATTCATTGAGACATTGGCACAGCAGTATCAGGAACGGCCTTCCGCTTTCGGCATTGCCGGACAGCGGAACCTGGTTGAGCTTTTTGTTTCCAAGTCGGGCACCTGGACCATGCTGGTAACGCAGCCCAGCGGCAAGTCCTGCATTGTGGCGGCGGGACAATCCTGGGAGCAGTTCCCGGCAACCGCGCAGGTAACAGGGCTTTAGATCACGAGCACTTTAAGCAGGCCACGGCTTAAGGTGACAAACGGGATTCTTCCCCAACTTGTCATCCCCGCATTTATTGCGGGGACCCATTTTCACCACGCTCAGGCTGCGAAACAAATGAGCCATGGGTTACCGGAATAAATCCGGCGACGACAAAATAGGATGACGATGTTTGAAAGTTCCCGTCAACCCAAGCGCAATCCGCTTTAGGATTTCAGCCTGGCATTCCCGGTGTTGTCGACTTCCAAATAGACGAGCTTCATGCGGGAACCCCGTTGCCGAAGGACCGGGCTCGCCTGCTTGCCGATGAAGTCCTCCTTGCCGAGCCGAATGAAGCGTTCCATCGAGGCTTCGAACATGTCGACTTCGGTGGTGAGTTCCGAACCCCAGCCGCGATAGGCTTTCTCCATGCGCAGGCTGTTCATCGCATAAGTGCCGAAGAGCCGGAGGCCATGGGGCCGGCCCGCTGCCATCAGCGCGTCATGGACTTTTGGCATCTCCGCCATGGGAACATGCAATTCCCAACCGGGTTCGCCCACATAATTCATTCGCAGTAAACGAACACCGGATACATCCGCGACACTTGCGGTCCTGCCGGTAAGCCAGCGGAAGGTATCATTTGAAAGATTGCTTTTGGTGCACCGGCCGAGGACATCGCGGGCGCGCGGCCTCGCCCGTCGATTGCGGCGGAGGTGCGGCGATATCGGTCATGATGCGATCCTTGAAACCGCCGGGTGAAGTTCAAATAAACTGAAACAGGGGCGCCGATCAAGCCTTGTGGCATTTTTACAACAGCGGCACGATTTGTTTACCTTGCCCAAATCGGTACGAGTTTGAACCTTCATCCGCCCAAATTGGCCAATAGTGTTGGGGGTTTCACGGACGCGGAGCGTAGGGCTACGGGGTGGCGTTTGTTGTGGAAGCATGAACCGCAGGCACAAGCTGCTGTTCGGGTGCGGCCTAAGGCACCCCGGAGGAACGCAAGAAGGTGTTTTATTCATACCCATCCAGGATCGGCTTCAGGGGCGGCCGGGTAAAAAATGCACGAGGCACCGCCGGTGCGCTTCTCCTGGCATTTATCCTGCTGGCGTTCCATCCGCCCCTGGCACGGGCCGATGACGGCGTAATGACGGGGTTTTATTCCTATCTCCCGGCGGTTCCCGATATCAAAATGCCGGAGATCGGTATCCCGTTCTGGACCGACGATCTGAAGCGGGCGAAGAAAGCCTATAACACCGGCAATTACGGGCGCGCCATGAAGTTCTTCCGCCGCGCTTCGGAAGACGGCAACATCGTTGCCGACTGGTATCTCGGCCATATGTACCGCATTGGCCGGGGCGTGCCGCGCGACGATGCGACCGCCTATTCTTACTATTCGCGCGTGGCGGAATTTTACGATCCCGATGAGCGCGACCAGAACCGGCTGCGGATTACCGTCGATGCCATGGTGCGCATCGCCGATTATCAACGCGCCGGCGTTGCCTCCGCCGGCATCGCGCAAAACCCCGCTTCCGCCGCGCGGACATATTTGAAGATCGCCACCACCTATGGCCATCCGGCGGCGCAATACGCGCTCGGCGTCATGAATATCAAGGGGCAGGGGATGAAACGCAACCCGCAGCAGGGCCTCAAATGGCTGATCGCTTCGGCCCGCAAGCGCCATGCCTCATCGGAGGCCTATCTGGGCGAACTCTATCTGGAGGGAAAGCTGGTGCGCCTCGACCGCACGCGCGCCGTCATGTGGTACATTCTGGCAAGGCAATCGACGCGCCCTGAGGAAAATCCGGAAATCTTCAATCGCGCGGCGCAACTTGAAGGCAAGGTATCCGCGGATGAACGGCTGGAAGCCGAAGCCCGCGCCCGGGTCTGGAACGAGCAGTATCCCGCCGGCCAACGGATGAACGCGGCAACCGAGCAGTAGCTCCTCCTTGCTAACCCCGCTTGGTTCATGCGATCAACGTGGGCCAATGGCAAGCCCCGAGTCCGCCAAGCCTTCCCCTCCGCCGGAGATTGAAAACAAAGCACAGCCGTCTTTGTTCGGCCGGCTGCGGGCCTATTTCTTCACCGGCCTGGTGATCACAGCGCCCATCGCCATCACGGTGTGGGCGACATTCTGGTTCGTCACCCTGTTCGATTCCTGGCTCAAGCCCTTCATTCCCGAGGGCTATAACCCTGACAACTATCTGCCGTTCAAGTTGCCGGGCTTTGGCCTTGTGGTGGCCTTGATCGTCATCACGGTCATCGGCGCGCTGGCGGCCAATCTCGTCGGGCGCACGCTCATCGGCCTCTGGGACAAGCTTCTCAATCGAACCCCCATCGTGCGCTCGATCTACAAGGGCTCGAAGCAGATATTCGAAACCATCTTTTCCAAGAAGGGCGCTTCGTTCCGTTACGTGTGCCTGGTCGAATGGCCGCGCGCCGGCACTTGGTCGCTTGGCTTCGTGTCGCGCGAGGTAGATGGCGCGGAAGTTGGCCTTGAAGCGGGACGGGCCATGTTCGCGGTCTATGTCTCGACCACACCCAACCCCACCTCGGGATATGTGTTCTTCGTCGATGTGGACGAGGTCAAGATTCTTGACATGAGTGTTGAAGATGGCTTGAAGCTGGTGATCTCGATGGGCCTGGTTTTTCCCGATCGTCCGTTGGCGGCAGCCGAAACCGCAGCGCTGGCGAAGGCTCGCCGGCCCAAAGTCAACCAGCCGAAATCAGCCTGACGGCTTCGTCGCGCTCAAAGAAGTAGAGCAGGATTCGCAAGGCCTCTCCGCGCGGGGTGGCGAGCTTCGCATCGCGGGTTAATATCAGCATGGCGTCATCGCGCGCCGCCGCCAAGAGATCGCCATCGGCGGCGAGATCGGCCATGCGGAACAATGGAATGCCCGCCTGCAGCGTGCCCAATAATTCACCGGCTCCGCGCAGCCGCAAATCCTCCTCCGCGATGCGAAAGCCGTCCTCGGTTTCCCGCATGATCAAAAGCCGCGCCTTGGCGCTCTCGCCCAAAGGCTCCTGATAGAGCAGGAGGCAGGTCGATTTGGCGGCCCCCCGGCCGACGCGCCCGCGCAACTGGTGCAATTG
>JBOHKD010000012.1:0-15615 GCA_050728895.1 Aestuariivirga sp. | reverse complement strand
GCGTTTTTTTGGAGAACTTCTCCTTCAAAACCCGGATTTCGGAAGCGATCCGTGCCCATTGCTCGTCTTCGGATTTCCGCAGTTTGACAAGCCCCGCTTGCTCCTTGGTCAGCGCGTCATGCTCGGTGCGGATTTGCATTTCTTCAAGTTTGCGCAACGCCCGCAGACGCATATTGAGAATGGCTTCGGCCTGCGTATCGCTGAGCTTGAAGCGTCGCATGAGCATGGGCTTGGGCTCATCCTCCTCGCGGACGATGCGGATCACCGCGTCGAGATTGAGATAGGCAATTAAATAGCCGCCAAGGATTTCGAGGCGCCGGGCGATTTCCGCCAGACGGAAATCGGTGCGCCGCACCAGCACTTCCTTGCGATGGTCAAGCCATTCGCGCAGCGCCTCTTGCAGCGACATAACCTTCGGCACTTTGCCGCCCGAAAGCACATTCATGTTGAGGGGAATGCGCGCTTCCAGTTCGGTGCTTCGGAACAACGCCTCCATCAGCAGTTCAGGATCGACAGCGCGGCTTTTCGGCTCCAGCACGAGGCGGATGTCTTCGGCCGATTCATCGCGGACATCGCCCAGCAGCGGGAGTTTTTTGGCGGTCAGCAATTCGGCGATCTTCTCGATCAACCGGCTCTTCTGCACCAGATAGGGAATTTCCGTAACCACGATCTGCCAGCCGCCGCGCCCCACATCCTCCTGGGCCCAACGGGCGCGCACGCGAAAGGAGCCACGTCCGGTTTTGTAGGCTTCGAGGATCGAGGCGCGGTCATCGATAACGATGCCGCCGGTCGGGAAATCCGGTCCTGCCACGAAATTTACAAGCTTCTCGTCGGAAGCCTTGGGCGACTTGATGAGATGCATGGCCGCATCGCAAAGCTCGGCTGCATTGTGGGGCGGAATGGAAGTCGCCATGCCGACCGCGATGCCGGAAGAGCCATTGGCTAAAAGATTGGGAAAGGCGCCGGGCAGCACCACCGGCTCCCGCATCGAACCATCGTAATTGGGCCGGAAATCGACCGTTTCCTCCTCAAGTCCATCGAGGAGAAGCCGTGCCACTTCGGTCAGCCGCGCCTCGGTGTAGCGGTAGGCCGCAGCACTGTCGCCATCAACATTGCCGAAATTGCCCTGGCCATCCACCAGCGGATAGCGCGAGGAAAAATCCTGGGCGAGGCGCACGAGCGCATCATAGATCGACTGGTCGCCATGGGGATGATAGCTGCCCATGACGTCGCCGACGATCTTGGCCGATTTCTTGAAGGCGGCATCGGGATTAAGCCGGAGCTGGCGCATCACATGCAGCAGGCGGCGGTGCACGGGCTTCAATCCGTCGCGCACGTCGGGCAGCGCCCGGTGCATGATGGTGGAGAGCGCGTAGGCGAGATAACGCTCCTCCAGCGCATCCTTAAGCTCGATGCGCTCGGCCTCTTTCGGCGCCTGCGGCGGTGAAACGTGCTTGCTCATGATTCGCGGGAGTATAGAGGATTTGGCCGGGCACCTTCACCCCGGAGCAATCTCTAGCGTTTTGCCACGAATATGATCGCCTGGATGTTTCCCTCAATTGGACCTCGTCCGAAACGGCTTGCCAAGGCTTCCGCCACGCGCTCGGTGACGGCTTCCAGTTGCGCGGCGTCCCGTGCCTCGATCTCACTGCGTAGCGGCGTTCCCTGGCACATGCCGATGGCGGGATCGCGAGGGCTGCCGGCATGGCTGCGTTTCGCGACGGTCTCAAAGGTGACGGTGCTGAACCCAGCTTGCCGGAGCGTATCGGAAATCGCGCCCGTGTCGTTATATCCGTAGGGCGTGCGGCGCAGAAAGTGAGGCGGATTATCCGGGAAATGCGCCGCGGCTTCGGTGTCCACCGTCTCGGACATTTCGTTGCGTTCCAGGCGGTCCCAGACATTAAAGATGAACTGTCCGCCGGGCTTTAGCACACGGTATGCCTCCCGGTAGGCGGTAAGTTTATCGGGAAAGAACATGGCGCCGAACTGGCAAGCGACACAATGGAACTCCTGATCTCCAAATGGCAATGCTGTCGCATCGGCCTGCCGCCACGATACATTGGAGGCCGGTATTTTCTTCGCCACTACATCGAGCATGGTTTGGTTCAAATCGGTGGCAAGGATCGGTGTTCCCGGTGGGAGACGCTTGACCAGTTCGCGGGTGACTATCCCCGTGCCCGCCGCCGTTTCGAGTACGTTCCGCGGCGAGAACTTGGACACACGCTCGGCGAGATCGACCGCATAAGGTTCAAAGATTAGAGGCCCCAAATAACGATCGTAAATCGCCGGGATCGAACCAGCAAACGCGCTGTCGGAAACAGCCATGTGCGACCTCTTTGTGCTGTTTTGATTGTTTCCTTCGCAGGCTAGGCCAATCTCGTATCGCGGGCAACCAACCCTTGCGAAGCAGGGTTGGCTACACTCGCACCACCGCCACCTTGGTGATGGGCTTCTTGCCCCAGACCTGGTCGGCGGCGCGGCGGACGGACGTGCGGATGGTCTCGATCACTTGTGCGTCCTCCTTGCGGCGCGGTTTGGGCATCGAGCCGAATGCCTGATCGGCGGCTTCAAGCATCTCCTCCTTGAGGCCTGCCGGCACACCGTCGGTGATGATCTGGATATCACTCGCGAGCTGTAGCTTCGCGTCGATTGCCATGGTGACGAAGACCGTGCCGACGAAAGACAGCTTGCGGCGCTGTCTCGCCGGCCCGTCCTCGCCCGGAACAATCAGCCGGCCATCGACATGGAGACGGCCCGCATGGGCCTCGTCGACATTTTGCACCGGCCCCGGCGAAAGCCTTGCGATATGGCCGTCGCGCGGGATCAGCGTTTCCGCAATGCCACAGCTTTCGGCGAACTTCGCCTGAGCGCGGAGATGGCGGGGCTCCCCATGCATGGGAATGACAGCGCGCGGCCGCAGCCAATCGTAAAGCTTGCGCAATTCCTCCTGGCGCGGGTGGCCGGAGGTGTGCACCAGCGCTTCGTCGGAAGTAATGATGTCGATATCGAGCTTCGCCAGATTGTTATGGACAAGGCTCACTTCCCTTTCATTGCCCGGAATTGTCTTGGAGGAGAAGATCACAAGATCGCCGGGATCGAGCGCCACATGAGGGTGCTGGTCCTCGGCGATGCGGGAGATGGCGGCGCGGGGCTCCCCCTGGCTTCCGGTACAGAGCAACAGGATTTTATCGGGCGGCAAATAGCCGAATTCTTCCTCATCGAGAAATTCGCCGGCATCGCGCAAATAACCGCAGACGCGCGCCGCTTCGATGGTGTTGCGCATGGCGCGCCCCGCGATCACCACCTCGCGGCCCGTGGCGCGAGCGGCCTTCACGGAAGAGGAAATACGATCCACATGGGAGGCAAAGGTGGTGACGGCAACACGGGCGGGAGCTGCCTTCACGATCTCCATGATGGTCGCGGCCACATCGGCTTCCGATGGCGAATGGCCTTCGCGCAACACATTGGTCGAGTCGCAGACGAGAACATCAACACCCGCTTCGCCAATCTCGCGCAGGCGTTTTTCGTCCATGCCACGTCCTAGCACAGGCGTTGGGTCGAACTTCCAGTCGCCGGAATGGAGCACCGTTCCCTGTTTTGTCTTGATCAGAAGTGCCGTGGGTTCGGGGATCGAATGGGTAACAGCGATAAATTCAAGATGGAAAGGCCCGAGAGTGAAGCGCGCGTTTTGCGCCATCACATGAACCTTTACCTCGGAGTCGAGTCCTGCTTCCTTCAATTTGAGGTTGAGGATTTGCGCCGCGAAGGGCGTGCAATAGACCGGGCATTGCAGTTGCGGCCACAGCCAGGCGACGGCGCCGAGATGGTCCTCGTGGGCATGGGTGAGGACAAGGCCTGCGAGATTGCGCCGGTCGCCGGCGATGAAAGAGATGTCGGGCAGCACCACGTCGATGCCGGGGTCGCTGTCCTCTCCAAATTTCACGCCGAGGTCGACCATCAGCCACTGCCGGCCGTCAGCCGGACCCACGCCATAGCAATAGCAGTTCATGCCGATCTCGCCGGTTCCCCCGAGGGGCAACAGCACCAGATCGTTGCTGTGATCGAATTTTTTCTTGGGCATCAGGATTTCCCGGCAGCGAAGCGAGCATCGCCCGCGTGAATGTGTTTTTGCGCACCGCCGGCAAGCTCCAGGATCAAGGCGCCGTCGGGGGCCAAACCACGAAACGTGCCCTCGATCTCATGGTCCCCGATCATCGCCACGGCGTTTTGATTGAGTCCAAATGCACGCGCGGTCCAAGCGGCGCGGATGGCGGCAAAGCCCTGGCCTTCGTCCCACATCGCCAAACGGGCGGAAAGTTTTGCATCGAGGATCTGTAAGACGGATTGCGCCTCGGGAATCTTTCCGTGGCGAGCCAGCGCCGTCACCGGATAGGGCATGTCCTCCGGCGCATGCGCCAAATTGATGCCGCAGCCCAGGGCAATCGCCGTGGGTTCGCTCGCGGCCACTTCGGCGAGGAGCCCGCAGAATTTGGCGCCGCCGATCAGAACGTCATTGGGCCATTTGATGCGCGGGTTCAGGTCCGGCAACAAAGCTTCTACCAGATCGTGGACGGCAAGTGCGGCAACGAAACTCGCCTGTGCCGCGATCTCGGGGCGACCGGCAATCGGAAACAGAAATGTCGCGTAAAGATTGCCGGGTTCGGAAATCCAGGTCCGGCCCAAGCGCCCACGGCCTACTGTCTGCTCATCGGCCCACAGCCATAAGGGGCCACGCTCGCCCTTCGCGGCAAGCCGGTGAGCCTCGGAATTGGTGGAATCGATCCTGTCGAAATGAATGATGTTCAATGGAGCGGAAACGATTGCGCCGCGGCGGCGGCCAGATTGAGCAGCGGATTGGCGAAGATCACGAACAGCAGGGTGAAGGCACCCGCGGCATAGGCCACGAGTTTCACCTCGCCGTCCATGGCATCGAAGGCATCCGCCGGCTCGTCGAAATACATGATCTTGACAATGCGCAGGTAATAATAGGCGCCGACAACGCTGGCCACCACACCGATAACGGCAAGCGTATAAAGCCGCGCCTCGATGGCGGCGAGAAACACGAAATATTTGGCGAAAAATCCCGCCAGCGGGGGAATGCCGGCCAGCGAGAACATCAGCACGGCAAGCACGAAGGCCAGCCCCTTGTCGGTGCGGGCCAGCCCCGCCAGATCGGAAATCTCCTCGACTTGCCGGCCTTCGCGGCGCATGGCGATGACACAGGCGAAGGTGCCAAGCGTCATCACCATGTAGATCAGCATGTAGATGACGACACCGCTGACACCCTGCTGGCTTCCCGCCGCGAGGCCGACGAGAGCAAAGCCCATGTGGCCGATGGAGGAATAAGCCAGCAGGCGCTTGATGTTGTTCTGGCCGATGGCGGCGAAAGCACCAAGCGCCATGGAGGCAATCGAGATGAAGACGATGATCTGCTGCCAGTCGTGGGTAGCACCGGTGAACGGCGTCATCATCACGCGGATGAACAGGGCCATCGCCGCGAGCTTGGGCGCCGAGGCAAAGAAGGCGGTGACAGGCGTTGGCGCTCCCTCATAGACATCGGGCGTCCACATGTGGAACGGCACGGCGGAAACCTTGAACGCAAGCCCCGCGATGATGAAAACCAGACCGAAGACGAGGCCAAGTTGCTGTGAACCCGAAGTTGAAATCGCCGCGGCAATCTCCGGGAAGCCGACCGAGCCCGTAAAGCCATAGACCAGCGATGCCCCGTAAAGCAGCATTCCGGAAGAAAGTGCGCCCAGCACAAAATACTTGAGGCCTGCTTCCGATGAGCGCGCGCTGTCGCGGTTGAAGGCGGCGACGACATACAGCGCCAGTGATTGCAACTCAAGCCCCACGTAGAGGGCGATCAGTGAATTGGCGGAGATCATCATCATCATGCCGGTTGTCGCCAGCAGGACAAGAACCGGATATTCGAAACGCGCCATCTTCTCGCGCTTGAAGAAGTGTACCGACAGCACGATCGCCACGGCGGAGCCGAACAGCGTCAGCACCTTCATTACCCGGCTGAAAGTGTCGGTCACGAACGCTCCGTTGAAAGCGCTGCCTTCCCCGCCCCAAATCACTAAAAGAGCCGCGACGCCAAGTGCCGCGATGGAGCCCAATGACACGGTGTCGAAGGTTTCGCCCTTGCGGAAGACGCCGAACATAAGAAGCGCCATGGCGATAACCGCCAGCACGATTTCCGGAAAGACCGCCGCCGTACCCGCTTGTTGAAGAAACGACATGGGCAAATCCCTATTGCAGTGTTGCGGCCGCGACCTGCTGGGCGGCGGCGGCAGCGATCTTGAGCGGCTTCATGAGAGTTTCGACGGAAGTCCCGAAGATATCGAGGATGGGTGCCGGATAGACGCCGAAGAACACGGTGAGCACCGCAAGCGGCGCCAGCGTCGCAAGTTCGCGAGGGCTCATGTCGGCGATGTGGACAAGCGACGGCTTTTCCAGCTTGCCGAACACCACGCGCCGATAGAGCCAGAGGGCGTATCCAGCCGAGAGTATAACGCCCGATGTGGCGAGAAAGGCGACCCAGGTGTTGTCCGTGAAGGTGCCGAGCAGCGTCAAAAATTCACCGATGAAGCCGCTGGTTCCCGGCAGGCCCACATTGGCCAAGGTGAAGAGCATGAAAACGGTGGCATAGAGCGGCATGCGGTTGACGAGGCCGCCGTAGGCCGCGATCTCGCGCGTGTGCATGCGGTCATAGACAACGCCGACACACAGGAACAGCGCGGCCGAAACGAGCCCATGGCTGATCATCTGGAACATGGCACCGTCGATGCCTTGCCGCGTCATGGAGAAAATGCCCATGGTGACGAATCCCATATGCGCCACGGAGGAGTAGGCAATGAGCTTCTTCATGTCCTCCTGCATCAGCGCCACCAGAGATGTATAAATGATGGCAACGACGGAGAGCGCATAGACGAAGTTCTGGAAATAGAGAGAGGCATCGGGAAACATCGGCAGCGAGAAGCGCAGGAAACCATAGCCGCCCATCTTCAGGAGAATCGCCGCCAGAATGACGGAGCCTGCGGTCGGCGCTTCCACATGAGCGTCAGGCAACCAGGTATGGACCGGCCACATGGGGAGCTTCACCGCGAAGGAAGCGAAGAAAGCCAGCCACAGCCAGGTTTGCATTTCCGCAGGAAAACCGGGGCTCCGCGTGAGAAGCGCCACGATATCGGTGGTGCCCGATTGCCAATACATGGCGATGATCGCCAGCAGCATCAGCACCGACCCCAAAAGGGTGTAGAGGAAGAACTTGAAGCTCGCGTAGACGCGGCGATTGCCGCCCCACACGCCGATGATGAGGAACATCGGAATGAGCCCCGCCTCGAAGAAAACGTAGAAGAGCACCAGATCGAGCGAGGCGAACACGCCGATCATCAGCGTCTCGAGCACCAGAAAGGCGATCATGTATTCGCGCACGCGGGCTTTCACATGCCAGCTCGCGAGAATGCAGATCGGCATCAGGAAGGCGGTGAGGATTACAAAGGGCATGGAAATGCCATCGACGCCCATCTGGTAAGACGCGGATGTACCAAGCCAGGAATGCGTTTCGACGAACTGGAAACCGGGTTCAGCCGGATTGAAATTCACCCAGGTCAGCAGCGAGATGAGGAAAGTGACGAGCGTCGTCCACAGCGCACCCCAGCGGATGTTGCGGAGTGCCACGGCGTCGTCGCCGCGCACGGCAAGGATGAAGGCGACGCCAACCAGCGGCAGGAAAGTGACGACGGACAGAATGGGCCAGCCGGTCATCAGCGCAACCCCCCGAACATGAACCAGGAAATGAGCGCGGCCAAGCCGATCATCATGGCGAAGGCATAGTGATAGACATAACCCGTCTGGAGCTTCACCACGCCCCTGGTGACATCGACGACGCGGGCCGAGACGCCATCGGGGCCAATCCCATCGATGACCATGCCGTCACCCTGCTTCCACAGGAAGCGGCCGAGCCACATGGCTGGGCGGGTCAAGAAATTCCAGTAAAGTTCATCGAAGTACCACTTGTTGAGCAGGAACTTGTAGACAGGCTCATGCTGTGCCGCGAGTTTCGCCGGCAGCGAGGTATCGCGGATATAGAACAGGAAGGCGAGCGCCAAGCCCGCCGCCATGACTATCGTTGGCGACCACACAACCCATGCTGGCACATGGTGCATGTCTTCGACAATCGCATTCATGGCAACCGAACCGTGCCAAAAATGCTCATAGTCGTGGCCGATAAAATAATCCTTGAAGATGAACCCCGCGGCGAGCGCGCCCGCCGCCAGCACATAGAGCGGAACGAGCATGACATTGGGGCTCTCATGCACATGCTCCATCGTGTGCGCATCGGCGCGTGGGGCACCGTTAAAGGTCATGAAAGCGAGGCGCCACGAATAGAATGCAGTGCAGAAGGCGGCAATCAGCAACAGCGTGAAAGCAAAGCCGGCGCCGCCCGCGAAGGAGGATTCGATGATCGCGTCCTTGGAATAATAACCGGCGGTGAACGGAAACCCGGTAAGCGCCAGATTGCCGACGATCATCATGGCCCAGGTAATTCGGATATGGGGAGCAAGACCGCCCATCTTGCGCATGTCCTGTTCGCCCGACATGGCGTGGATCACCGAACCCGCGCCCAGGAACAGAAGCGCCTTGAAGAAAGCATGGGTAAAGAGATGAAACATGCCGACACCATAGGCGCCCATACCCATGGCCACGAACATGTAGCCCAGTTGCGAGCAAGTCGAATAGGCGACGACGCGCTTGATGTCGTTCTGCACAAGCGCCACGGTCGCCGCGAAGAAAGCCGTGATGGCGCCGACAATGACCACCACTTCCTTGGCATAAGGCGCAAGTTCGAACATTGGCGACATGCGGGCGACAAGGAACACGCCGGCCGTCACCATGGTCGCCGCATGGATGAGTGCCGACACAGGAGTGGGACCTTCCATGGCGTCCGGCAGCCAGGTGTGCAGCAGAAACTGCGCCGACTTGCCCATGGCGCCCATGAACAGCAACAGGCACAGCGTCGTCAGCGTGTCGAACTCCCAGTTCAGGAAATGGATGGTCTTGCCCGTCTGGCCGGCCGCGGCGCCGAAGATCGTGTCAAACTCGATTGACTGGAAGACGTAAAAGCAGCCGAAGATGCCAAGCGCGAAGCCGAAATCGCCGATGCGGTTGACGACGAAAGCCTTGATGGCGGCGGCATTGGCGCTCTCGCGCGTGTACCAGAAGCCGATCAGCAGATAAGACATCAGCCCCACGCCTTCCCAGCCGAAGAACAACTGCAACAGATTGTCCGACGTCACCAGCATCAGCATGGCGAAGGTGAAGAGCGAGAGGAAGGCGAAGAAGCGCGGCTGATGCTCGTCGTGACCCATGTAGCCCAGCGAATAGACATGAACGAGCGAGGAAATCGTGTTCACCACCACCAGCATGACGGCGGTGAGCGTGTCGATGCGCAATATCCAGTTGGCGGAGAGTGCGCCTGAATTCACCCAGCGCAGAACTTCGAGCTTTTCCGAATGGGGTTCGTTCAGGAAGCCTATGAATACGGCCCAGCTCAAAACAGCGGAAACGCAGAGCAACGCTGTTGCCAAATACATGGGCCACGGCGGGCCGTCGTAGTGCCCGTGGGTGCCGGCGTGAGGCGCGCCAAGGGCATGATGCTCGCCATAGATCTCCGCATCGCTCCCCATGTTGCGGAACAGCCTGGTTCCGGCGAGCCCCGAAATGAGGGCTCCGGTGAGCGGCAGAAAGACGATGGCATAGTACATGATTTGCCCGTCAGCCCTTCATGAGATTGATGTCTTCGACAGCGATGGAGCCGCGGTTGCGGAAATAGGTGACGAGGATGGCAAGCCCGATGGCCGCTTCCCCCGCGGCCACGGTAAGCACGAGGAGCGCGAAAACCTGACCCACCAGATCGCCGAGTGCCGCCGAAAAGGCGACAAGGTTGATGTTGACAGCTAGCAGCATGAGTTCGATCGACATGAGAATAACGATGACATTCTTGCGGTTGAGGAAGATGCCGAAGATGCCGATGGTAAAGAGGATCGCGGCGACGGTGAGATAATGTGAGAGCCCGATGGTCATGCAGGGACTCCCTTTCCCCTTCCCCCCTCGCGGGGGAAGGTGGATCGCGCCCTTTGGCGCGAGACGGATGAGGGGGCGGCTGCAATGAATTCAGATTGCCGGTGATGAAGCGGCGCGACCCCCTCATCCGGCGCTTCGCGCCACCTTCTCCCGCGAGGGGAGAAGGGAGAAAGAAATAATATGCCAGTACGCTTCGCCATCGTTATATCCCCTGCCCCGGTTTGACTTTGCGAATCTCGATGGATGTGGCAGGCGCGCGCGCCACCTGATCGGTGACGTTCTGGCGCTTGATGCCTTCCTTGTGGCGGAGCGTCAGCACAATGGCGCCGATCATGGCGACAAGGAGCACAAGACCCGCGGTCTGAAAGTAGTAGATGTAATCCGTATACAGAATCCGGCCCAGCGCTTCGGTGTTGGTGACGCCGCCCGGCGCCGGCGAGGCTACCGTTTTGACGCTGGCGGGGTCGATGATCCAACTTCCGGCGACAAGGGCGAGTTCGGCAAGCACGATCAAGCCGATGGCGCCCCCCACCGGCAGATAATTCAACATGCCCTGGCGCAGCTCGACGAAATCGACGTCGAGCATCATGACGACAAACAGGAACAGCACGGCGACGGCGCCGACATAGACGACAACCAAAATCATCGCCAGGAACTCGGCCCCCATGAGAATGAAAAGCCCCGCCGCATTGAAGAAGCACAGGATCAGGAACAACACGGAGTGGACCGGGTTTCGCGACGAGATCACCATCACGGCGGAAGCGACCGCGAAGCCCGAGAAAAGATAAAAGAAGGCAGCGGCCATATTGTTTCCTCTACCTGTAAGGCGCGTCGAGTGCGATGTTGGCGGCAATCTCGCGTTCCCAGCGGTCGCCGTTTGCCAGAAGCTTCTCCTTGTTGAAGAGAAGCTCTTCGCGGGTTTCGGTGGCGTATTCGAAATTCGGCCCCTCGACGATGGCATCGACCGGGCAGGCTTCCTGGCAGAAGCCGCAATAGATGCATTTCACCATGTCGATGTCATAGCGCGTGGTGCGCCTGGTACCGTCGTTGCGGCGCGGGCCCGCCTCGATGGTGATGGCCTGGGCCGGGCAGATCGCCTCGCACAGCTTGCAGGCGATGCAGCGTTCCTCGCCGTTGGGATAACGGCGGAGCGCGTGCTCGCCGCGGAAGCGGGGGCTGAGCGGCCCCTTCTCATGGGGATAATTCAGCGTCGCCTTGGGCGCGAAAAAATAGCGAAACGCCATCCAGGTGGCGGAGGCGAACTCCCTGAGAAAGAGCGACCGTGCGGCTTGTGCAACTCTCATGTGCCGTTCACCCAATCATTTCCGCCAGTCGGCCGCCGAGCAGGAAGCCCGCGACCGGCATGACGGCCAGACTCTGGAAGCGCAGGACGTTTATAATCACTTCCGGCTGAATGCGTTGCGATTGCGTCAGCTTTGCCTTCTCGTGGTGCCAACGCAGCGCCGGATAGAGTGTCCGTTGCAGTACAATGTGCTCGAGAATACCCAGCCCAAGGAAAGCAAGCCCGCCGAGTATGCCGTGAAGGCCGGTCATGGCGCCCATCCGAAGGCAACCAAGACACCCGCCGTCAATGCCACCCAGAGAAGGGACAGCGGCAAGAACACCTTCCAGCCGAGGCGCATGAGCTGGTCATAGCGATAGCGCGGCACGATGGCCTTCACCATGGCGAACATGAAGAAGACGAACAGCAGCTTGACAAGAAACCAGATGACGCCGGGAATCCAGTTAAGCACCGGTACATCGGCGGGCGGCAGCCAGCCGCCGAGGAACAGGATCGTTGTCATGGCGCACATGAGCGTGATCGCCACATATTCGCCGAGCATGAACAGGAGATAGGGTGTGGAGGAATATTCAACCATGAAGCCCGCCACGAGTTCCGATTCCGCTTCGACAAGATCGAACGGCGGGCGGTTGGTTTCGGCCAGTGCTGAAACAAAGAACACGATGAACATGGGAAAGAGCGGGATGAAATACCAATCGAGGAAGGAATTGGGCAAGCCCATCATGGTACCGAGTCCGGTCTCTTGCGTCTTGACGATCTCACTCAGATTGAGCGAGCCGGCGCAAAGCAATACGGTAATGATGACAAAGCCGATGGAGACTTCATAGGAGACCATCTGCGCCGCCGAGCGGAGTGCCGCGAGGAACGGATATTTCGAATTCGACGCCCAACCGCCCATGATGATGCCGTAGACCATGAGCGAGGACAGCGCGAAAAGATAAAGGATGCCGACATTGATATCGGCGATGGCCCAGCCATCGGCCACCGGCACGACGGCCCAGGCGGCGAGCGCCAGCACCGAAGTCACCAGCGGGGCGATCACGAAGATGCCCTTGTTGGCGCCATCGGGAATGATCACTTCCTTGAACGCGAATTTCAGCAGGTCGGCGAAGGACTGCAACAGTCCCCAGGGGCCCACCACATTGGGGCCCCGGCGCATCTGCACCGCCGCCCACACCTTGCGGTCCATGAGAATGAGATAGGAGACGAGCACGAGGAGCACGGTGATCAGCAGCACGCTCCACAGGGCGATGACGATTGCGTGTAGCAGCGTGTCGAACATTCCCGTCACTCCGCCGCCACTAGATTGCGCGCGTTTTTCAGTGCTGAACATTCCGCCATGGTTTTGGAGGCGCGCGCGATGGGGTTAGTGAGATAGAAGTCCTTGATGCTCGAGCGGAACGGTTCGGACGACATCTTGCCCCCGGCTTTCGCCAGACCGGCAAGCTCCACCGCATTGGCGGGCGTCAACCGGTCGAGGCGGGCGAGATGGGGTGCCGTCTTGTACATGGCGGCGCGCAGTTCAGCGAGGTTGTTCCATGGCAGCGTGGCGGAGAGCGTATCCGAAAGCGCTCGCAGAATGGCCCAGTCCTCGCGGGCATCGCCCGGCGGGAAGGTGGCGCGAGCGGTCATTTGGGGGCGTCCCTCGGTGTTCACATAGGTCACCGACTTCTCCGTATAGGCAGCACCCGGCAAGATCACGTCGGCGCGGTGGGCTCCAGCATCGCCGTGGGTACCCTGATAGATCACGAAAGACTTGCCAAGCGCTGCCGTGTCGATCTCATCGGCGCCAAGGAGAAAGACGACATCGAGTTCGCCCTTCCCCGCGGCGTCAAGCATCTCGCGAGTGGATTTGCCGCCATCCTTCGATGGCAGCGCGCAGACATCCAAGGCGCCCACACGGCCGGCGGCATCATGCAGGATATTAAAGCCGTTCCAGCCGTCCTTGATGACGCCGATGGCCTGGGCCGCCTTGACAGCAGTGGCCAGCACCGCCGCGCCATCGGGCCGCGCCAATGCGCCTTGGCCCACGATAAACATGGGTTTCCGCGACGTGGCTGGCGTGTGATCGACGAAGCGGGCGAGCGTTTCCGGGCCGGCGCCGAGATAGGTGTAGGGATAGGTGAGGTCGGCCCGTTCGCCGATTACGCCGATGATGCAGCCGCCCCTGAGATAGCGCTTGCGGATACGGGCATTGAGCACCGGGGCTTCAAGGCGCGGATTGGAACCGATCAGCATAATGGCATCGGCATCCTCGATGGCGGCGATGCCGCTGTTGAAGAGATAGCCGGCTCTGCCCCCCTGCTCGCCCAGCGGTGTTCCGTCCTGACGGCAATCGATGCTCTTAATACCTAGTCGATCCGCCAATTGACGAATGGCGAAGGCTTCCTCGGCGCCTACGAGATCGCCCAGAATGATGCCGATGCGTTCGGGTGCCGTGGCCTTCATCCTCTGGGCGATACGCGCGAAGGCCTCGGACCAGGCGGCGGCGCGCAGCTTGCCGAATTCCCTTATATAGGGCCGGTCGAGGCGCTGGGTGCGAAGGCCGTCCCAGACAAAGCGCGTCTTGTCGGAAATCCACTCCTCATTCACATCCTCATGGGTGCGCGGCAGGATACGCATCACTTCGCGGTCTCTCGCATCGACGCGAATGTTGGAACCCACCGCATCCATCGCATCGATGGTCTCGGTCTTGCGCAGTTCCCAGGGCCTCGCCTTGAATTCGTAAGGTGCGCTGACCAGCGCGCCGACGGGACACAGGTCGATGATGTTGCCCTGAAGCTCCGAAGAAATCGCCTTGTTGAGATAGGTGGTGATCTCCATGTCCTCGCCGCGCCCCGTCGCCCCCAGTTCCTCGATGCCCGCCACTTCGGCGGTGAATCGCACACAACGGGTGCACTGGATGCAGCGGTTCATGTGGGTGTTGACGAGAGGGCCAAGATACTTGTCTTCAACGGCGCGCTTGTTCTCGGCAAAGCGGTTGTTGGAAATGCCATAGGCCATGGCCTGGTCCTGCAAATCGCATTCTCCGCCCTGATCGCAGATCGGGCAATCGAGCGGATGGTTGATGAGCAGAAATTCCATGACGCCCTCGCGCGCCTTCTTGACCAGGGCTGAGCGGGTGAATACTTCCGGCGGCTCGCCATTGGGACCGGGGCGCAAATCGTTCACCGACATGGCGCAGGACGCCTGGGGTTTGGGCGTGCCCTTCACTTCGACGAGACACATGCGGCAGTTTCCGGCAATCGACAGGCGCTCGTGATAGCAAAAGCGCGGAATCTCGGCACCCGCCATCTCGCAGGCTTGGAGCAGCGTCGTGCCGCTCTCAAACTCCAGTTCAGTGCCGTCGATATTGAGCTTTGGCATCGCCGGTCCTCTCGCCCTACTCTGCGGCCATGGGTTGAAGGGCGCCATCGCGATCCGGGTTCGCCGCGTACTGATCGATGCGCTCCTCGATTACATGGCGGAAATGGGCGATGAGGCCCTGGATGGGCCAGGCGGCGGCATCGCCAAGAGCACAAATCGTATGTCCCTCGATCTGCTTGGTCACATCCAGCAGCATGTCGATTTCGCGCTTCTCCGCGCGGCCGTCGGCCATGCGCAAGAGAACGCGCCACATCCAGCCGGTGCCTTCGCGGCAGGGCGTGCACTGGCCGCAGGACTCGTGCTTGTAGAATTGCGCCAGCCGGGCGACGGCGCGGATCAGGTCGGTGGATTTGTCCATGACGATGATGGCGGCGGTGCCGAGACCGGAGCGGAGTTTCGACAGCGAGTCGAAATCCATCGGCGTGTCGATGATCTGCGCCGCCGGCACCATGCGCACCGAGGAGCCGCCGGGGATGACGGCCAGAAGATTGTCCCAGCCGCCGCGCACGCCGCCCGCATGTCTGTCGATCAATTCGCGGAAAGGAATGCCCATTTCCTCCTCGACATTGCACGGCCGGTTCACATGGCCGGAAATGCAGAAAAGCTTGGTGCCGGTGTTGTTGGGCGTGCCCAGCGCCCCAAACCACGAAGCGCCCCGGCGCATGATGGTGCCGGCCACCGCAATCGATTCCACATTGTTGATCGTGGTCGGCGCGCCATAGAGCCCGACATTTGCCGGGAACGGCGGCTTCATGCGCGGCAGGCCCTTTTTGCCTTCGAGGCTTTCGAGCAGTGCGGTTTCCTCGCCGCAGATATAAGCACCCGCGCCATGGTGGATATAAAGTTCGAAATCC
>JBOHKD010000011.1:0-16729 GCA_050728895.1 Aestuariivirga sp. | reverse complement strand
GGCTCAGCATGAATGCCGTGGCTGCGGCCGATGCAGACGGTGGTCTTGTGTTCGAGGGCGCGGCGCTTGAGGGCCGCCAGCAGGTCATCCACATCGGCGATCAACAGATCGGCGGCGCGGACAAGCTGGATGTTGAAGCAAGTGTCGAGCACATCCGACGACGTCATGCCCTGGTGTACGAAGCGGGCTTCGGGGCCTACGATTTCGGATAGATGCGTGAGAAAGGCGATAACATCGTGCTTCACCTCACGCTCAATGGCGTCAATGTGAGCGACATCGAAGGTGGCGGCGCGGCCCTTTTCCCATATCTTCCGCGCGGCTTCTTTCGGCACGAGACCCAACTCGGCCATGGCATCGGCTGCGTGAGCTTCGATCTCGAACCAGATGCGGAAGCGGGTTTGCGGCTCCCAGATCAAGGCCATTTCTTCGCGGGTGTAACGGGGGATCATGGTGGCCCTTGCGCTAACATCTATTGGATCGCCGAATTCTCGGCGTATTTACCTTCCGACCAGCGATACCACGTGAACTGCGGATCGATGACATCGCCCTTGGCGTCGAAACGCAACTCGCCGAGCACTGTTGTAACCGGGCTGCCGGCTCGCAGCCAATCGGCGATCTTGCGGCTGTCGGTTCCCCCCGTCGCTTCTGCCGCCCGCACCCAGGCCTCGACAGCGGCATAGGCATAAAGCGTATAGCCTTCCGGATTGTAGCCGTCGCTGGTGAAACGCTGGATCACCGCCGTTGCCGCCCTGGACTTCTGCGGATCGGGTGTGAAAGTCATCAGCGTTCCTTCGCCGCTCTCCTTGGCGATGTTCCAGAATTCTTCCGTGACAAGACTGTCGCTGGCGATGAATTGCGCCGTGGAACCCAGTTCCCGCAGATTGCGGATGATGATGCCTGCATCGGCATAGGCAGCGCCCAGGTAGACAATTTCGATCAGGTCAAGGCTAAGCTTTGCGGCCAGATCGTTATAGTCCTTCTGCCCGGGCGTGAAACTCTCGTCGAAGGCAATGGAAACATTTTCCTGCGCCAGCGCTGTGCGGACTTTCTCCGCCAATGCCAAGCCTGCGGGAGATTTGTCGTTAAGGATGGCGATCTTCTTGCCCGGGTAATGCCGCGCGATATAGTGGCCGGCAAAGGTGCCCTGGGCATCGTCGCGGGCGCAAACACGAATGACATTCCAGCCGCCGCTGTCGGTGAATTTCGGGTTGGTGGAAGCGGGACTGATCTGCACGATGTTGGCACTTTCGTAGACTTTCGAAGCCGGGATCGATGCTCCCGAGCAGAAGTGCCCCGCCACGAATTTCACGCCTTTTGTCACGAAGCCAGTTGCCACGTCGGCCGCTTTTCGCGGGTCGCACGCATCATCGCCCACGATCAGCACCAACGGCTCACCCCGCAAGCCCCCGGCGGCATTGATGTCGTCAACCGCGCGCTGGGCGCCACGGCGCATCTGTTCTCCGAAGCCTGCGTTGGCGCCTGCCATGGGCCCCGCCGTGGCGATGAGGATGTCGGCTGCGGCAGGCGAGGTGCCGAGAAAGAATGCGAGAAGCGTTGCGGCTACAAGACGGCTCATCGATTCACTATTGCCGCAAAGGACGGTTTTCGCAACCTTGTCCTGTGACGAAAAACCCGCGCAATCGCTTGCGCGGGTCCATGCTTGTAAAAAGCGTCTCGCTTATTGGAGCGAGGGGTCTTCCGTGTATTTGCCCTCGGAGAACTTGTACCAGACGTATTTGGCGTCCTTGACGTCGCCCTTTTCGTTGAGCGAGAGCTCACCGAGCACCGTCTTGAACGGATTTCCGGCGCGGAGCCATTTGGCGATCTTCTTGCCGTCGGTGCCGCCGGTGGCCGTGGCCGCCTGGGCCCAAGCCTGAATCGCGGCATATTCATAGAGCGTATAGCCTTCCGGATCGTAGCCGATCGCCTTGAAACGCTCGACCACTTCCTTGGCGGCCGGGTTGTTGCGGGGCTCCGGAGCGAAGGTGAAGATCGTGCCTTCACCGGCGGGGCCTGAGATGGTCCAGAACTCTTCGGTGTTGAACGCGTCACCGGAGAGCATCTGGGAGTTCATGCCCTGTTCGCGCATCTGGCGCAGGATGAGGCCGCCTTCCGTGTGATAGCCGCCGACATAGACGGCTTCGATGCCGGCGTCCTTCATCTTGGAGACGAGGGCGGTGTAATCCTTTTCACCGGCGGTATAGGATTCGTTCATGGCTTCCGTCTGGCCGGCCGCGTTGAGCGCCTTGCGGGTCTCGTCGGCGAGGCCTTTGCCATAGGGCGACTTGTCGTCGAGAATGGCGATCTTCTTGCCCGCGTAGTTCTTGGCCAGGAAGTTGCCGGCGACGATGCCCTGGGCGTCGTCACGGCCGCAAACGCGGTGAGTATTCCACTGACCGTTCTCGGTGAACACGGGGTTGGTCGAGGCACCGGTGATCTGAACAATGCCTTCTTCGGCATAGACCGCCGAGGCCGGGATCGAGGAGCCCGAGCAGAAGTGGCCGGCCATGAACTTGATGCCCTTCGACACCATCTGGTTGGCAACGGCTACGGCCTGCTTGGGATCGCAGGCGTCATCGCCGATTTCAAGGACGAGCTGCTCGCCATTAACGCCGCCGGCGGCGTTGATGTCGGCCACCGCCATTTCAGCGCCGCGCTTTAGCTGCTCGCCGAAGGCCGCGTACTGGCCGCTGATCGGGCCCGCGACGGCGATGGTAATGTCCGCCAGGGCCGTGGAGGCCGAGAGCGCTGCGGCAAAGCCCAAGGCGATGCCGGACAACAGATATTTCTTCATTCGATGACTCCCTTTGCAATTTATGACCGTGAGGTCTTTCGGGGTTTGCATATCCCCTTGGGCTATATTTAGGCCCAAAGGGCTACGATTGGGAAGGGCCTAAACGGGCCGATTCCAAATTCATGTGGCGGATTTGGACCTCCAGGACAGGAAGCCGGACCGCTCGTAGGCCCATGGATACTGGCGGACCATCTGGTTGACCATGGTCAGCCGGTAGCCGAGCAAGGTGGCCGCAATAAGGACCGCCGTGTCGGTGATGAAGTAGTGAAGCGACAGCAGGTCGCCGTTGAACAAGGCATAGTGAAAGAAGCGAAGCGCCAGCCCGAGCAGGACCATAAAGGCGGCCGGCATCCATGCCGGACGCCACCGCGACGCGAGGTTACGCCCCGCTAGGAAGGCAGCACCGCCGCCAATTATCACGGTCAGGATCAGGAAGACGGAGAGCCTGTCTTCGATGAAAAGCGACATAGTCAATGGCTCCCTTCGAGATAGGCGGCGCGGATTTCCGGCCGTGCCAGAAGTTCCTTTCCTGTCCCCGACATGGCGATGTTGCCATTGACCATGACATAGGCCTGGTGAGCGAGTTTAAGAGCGTGAAAGGCGTTCTGCTCGACCAGGAAGACGGTGATGCCATCCTTCTCGTTCAGGTTCTTGATGGCGGCGAAGATCTGTTTGACGATAAGCGGCGCGAGACCGAGTGAGGGCTCATCGAGGAGCAGAAGGCGGGGCCTCGCCATCAGGGCTCGCGCAATAGCCAGCATCTGCTGTTCGCCGCCCGACAGGGTGCCGCCGCGCTGGGTGCGGCGCTTTTCCAAGATGGGAAACATGGTGAAGACCCGGGCCAGGTCTCCGTCGTAGAACTTGGGGTCGCCGACCGTGGCACCCATCTGCAGGTTTTCCTCAACGGTCATGCGTG
The DNA here is from genome assembly GCA_050728895.1 of Aestuariivirga sp. GTDB lineage: Bacteria > Pseudomonadota > Alphaproteobacteria > Rhizobiales > Aestuariivirgaceae > Aestuariivirga. The sequence continues at coordinate 13,019 of JBOHKD010000011.1, read as the reverse complement.
GGAAAATCCGCCGCCCTTCGGGCGATTGCGAGATGCCGAGGCGGACGATCTCATGGACCGGCATATTGGTAATGTCGTGGCCATCGAAGGTGATGGTTCCACTGCGGGCTCGCGGCGTACCGCAGATGGTCATCATCAGCGTCGACTTGCCGGCGCCGTTCGATCCGATGAGCGTTGCAATCTCGCCCTTGTTCACATCGAGGTCGATACCCTTCAACGCCTGTATCTTGCCGTAGAAGGTTTCGACGCCCCGAACCGTGAGAAGAGCATCGCTCACGGCCTTGCTCCCTTCTTCTTCCGGGCCGGCGGCTTTTTCGCCGTCTTGGCAACCGCCTTCACCGCCTTTTCCACCACCACTTGAGCCTCTTCCTCGTCTTCGACGCCGAGATAAGCGCGGATGACGGCCGGGTCGCTTCTTATCTGGACGGGCGTGCCGTCGGCAATCTTGACGCCATAGTCGAGGACCACGATGTGATCGGAAATACCCATCACCACGCTCATGTCGTGTTCAATGAGAAGAATGGCGATTTCCTGCTCCTTGCGGATATTGAGCAGAAGGTGGTTCAAATCTTCCGACTCGCGCGGGTTGAGACCGGCGGCGGGCTCGTCGAGGCAGAGCAGCTTGGGCTTGGTGCACATGGCACGCGCGATCTCCAGGCGGCGCTGGCCGCCATAGGGGAGTTCGCCCGCCGGGTCATCGGCGCGGTCGACGAGGCCGGCCTTCTCAAGCCAGTACTCCGAAAATTCGATAGCCCCGCGGTTGGCGCGGGCATAGGTGGCGGAATTGAAGATGCCGGTGACCGTAAAGCCCGAGGCCCGCATCAGGGTGTTGTGCTGGGCGACCATCAGGTTCTCAAGCACGGTCATGCCGGCGAAAAGACGGATGTTCTGGAAGGTGCGCGCCACTTTCGCCCGCTGCGAGATACGGAAATCGTCCATGCGTTCCAGCAGGAACCGGCGGCCATCCTCATGGCTAAGGATGATGCTGCCTTCGGTTGGCTTGTAGAAGCCGGTGAAACAGTTGAACACCGTAGTCTTGCCGGCGCCGTTCGGGCCGATGATTGCCGTTATCTCGCGGCGCGCGGCGGTAAAGGAAAGATCGCCGATGGCGGTGAGGCCGCCAAATCGCATGGTGAGGTGTTCGACCCGCAGCAGGGCGTCTTCGGCGGCAATGACCATCAAGCGCGGCCCTCGGTGGCAATTTGGGCACGCACCGCTGTCTTCTCTTTGAGATAGACGGTTGGATCGCGCTTGGTGATGAAGCCGCGTGGCTTCCAGCGCATGATCAATACCATGGCGATGCCGACGGCGAGCATGCGGAACTGCACGGGATCGAAGCCAGCCGGCATGACGGCCCTGAGAAAATTCAGCTCACGGAACACCTCGAAGGCGCCGATGATGACGATTGCCGCGACGACAACGCCGATCTGCGAACCCAGGCCACCCAGCACGACGATGGCGAGAACGATGGCCGACTCCATGAAGACGAAGGATTCCGGGCTGACGAAGCCCTGCCTGGTGGCAAAGAAGCTGCCGGCAAACCCCGCGAACATGGCGCCGATGGCGAAGGCCGTGAGCTTGGTGCTGGTGGTATTGATGCCGAGCGACCGGCAGGCGATCTCGTCCTCGCGCAGGGCTTCCCAGGCACGGCCCACCGGCAGGCGGCGCAGCCGCATGGTCACGAAATTGGTGAAAAGGGCAAGCACCAGGATGACATAATAAAGGAAAATGATGCGATAGATGGGTTTGGGCTCCAGTCCAAAGAAGGCGGCAAAGCCCCCTTCGCCCTCGGTAAAGGGGAGGCCAAAGAAGGAGGGGCGCGGAATGCCGCCGATGCCGGCCGGGCCGCCGGTGAAGTCGATCCAGTTAAGCAAAATCACGCGCACGATTTCGCCAAACGCCAGGGTCACGATGGCGAGGTAATCGCCGCGCAGGCGCAACACCGGAAAGCCCAGGACCACCCCCCAGAGTGCGGCGAGAATGCCGGAGATGGGCAAGGTGATAAAGAAGGCCCAGGGAAGGATGCCGTCACCGAACCAGCCGGGCAGGTATTTGGTTGACAGCAGAGCATAGGAATAGGCGCCGACAGCGTAGAACGCGACATATCCCAAGTCGAGCAGCCCGGCCAATCCCACCACGATGTTTAGCCCCCAGCCCAGCATGATGTAGGTGAGCATGAGGATGGCGAGGTCGACGATGCGCCGGTCGACGCCGGGAATGAAGGGCAGGATGATGGCGATGACCACCAAAACAGGTGCCACGTACCTCGCGAGATTCAGGGCTGGCAGAGAACGTGCTTTGGCAGGCTTCGATGGGGTAGCCCGCGGCTTGTTCCAAACCAGCAGGTGGTAGGCCAGACGGCCGGCCGCCACGATTGCCGCCAGCACCGCGACAAGACCCCAGCGTTGCTGCAAGGCCAGGCTGCCCGTGACGGCGACGGTTTTGAGGCCGACAATGGGACCCAGAATGACGAAGGCGAGGAGCGCGGTAAACAGCACATCCTTGGCGATTGCCATCTCGAAGGGGAGGGGTTTGGCCGTGTTGCTGCTGAGTTGCGGGGTTACGGCCATGGGGTGCTAGATCTTTTCGATTTCAGGTTTGCCGAGGATGCCTTGCGGCAGGAAAATCAATACCGCCGCCAGCATGGCGAAGGCCGCCACGTCCTTGTATTCGACGGTGAAATAGGCCGACCAGAAGACTTCGATCAAACCGATGATCAGGCCGCCGATCATGGCGCCGGGGATCGAACCGATGCCGCCCAGAACCGCCGCGGTGAACGCCTTGATGCCGGCGAGGAAGCCCACGTAAAAATCGGTGACGCCGTAGTAAAGGAAAAACATCAGGCCGGCGACGGCGGCGAGTGCCGCCCCCATGATGAAGGTGATGGAGATCGTCCGGTCGACGTCGATGCCGAGGAGCGAGGCCATTTTCATGTCCTGCTCGCAGGAGCGCTGGGCCCGGCCCAGCGACGTGCGGGTAATCAGCGCGGTAAACACCACCATCAGAATCAGCGTCGTGACGAAGATGAAAATCTGCATGTTCGACAGGCGGACGATAAATTCGCCCTGGGCTTCGGCGCGATGCATGATCTCATAACCGCCGGTGACAATGGGCTGCAGGGGCTTCGGCCGTCCATCTTGGGAGATGCGAACGAATTCCTGCAGGACGAGCGACATGCCGATCGCCGAAATCAGAGGCGCCAGGCGAAAGGAGCCGCGCAAGGGACGGTAAGCCACCCGCTCGATTGTCCAATTATAGGCCGAGGCGATGAGCATGGCGACGAACACCACCAGCATAAGGGCCAGGATAATGGGGAATAATCCGCTGGTACCGGTCAAACCCAGGATCACGATGGCAATGAGCGATACGAAGCCGCCAACCATGAACACGTCGCCATGGGCGAAGTTGATCATGCCAATGATGCCGTAAACCATCGTATAACCGATGGCGATGAGGCCGTAGATGGAACCGAGCGTAATACCGTTAATGAGCTGCTGGAGAAAATACTCCATGCGCGCGCCCCTTCCTGATCCAACCCCAGCGGTTCTTGATTACCCGGCCGCTTACGGACCCGATTATTAGACTGCGACGCAATTTTAGACACGCGACGAACATTGGTGATTTGACCGGCCGATCAAAATTGACTTGACTATATGCCGGAACGATATATGTGCGGTCGGCATATATCGAAGCAATATAGACGCGTGACCTGGATGAATGTTCGAACCCTTTGCCTTGGCGTCCTGACGGTCGGAGAAGCCAGCGGCTACGAAATCAAGAAAGAAATCGAGGAGGGGCTGTTCAGCCACTTCATCGATGCAAGCTATGGTTCGATCTATCCGGCCCTCATGCAGTTGCACGAGGAAGGCCTGGTGACGGCCCGCGCCGAAGAGCAGTCGGGCAAACCGGACAAAAAAGTCTATGCCATCACCGAAGCGGGGCGCCGCGCCTTGGCCAAGGCCATAGCGGTGGTTCCAGCCAGGGACAAATACAAATCCGAGTTCCTGTTCCAGATGCTGCTGCAACAGTTGATTACGCCGGCCACGATGCTGATCGCCATCGACAAGCAATTGAACGATCTCCGGGAGGATCTGGCGCGCATGGCCGAATGCGACTGTTCCGAACAATTGCTGGCGGGCGGGCAATTCGTCAGGGATTACGGCAAAGCGGTGCTGACAGCGGCTGTCAGTTGCCTTGAGCAAAAGAAAGCCGAATTGTTGCGCGAAATTTCCCCGCAGGCGGCAGAGTAAATACGGAGTTCGCCGATATGATGCGCCGTTCTATCTATCTGGTTATTGTCACCCTCCTGTTTGGGGCCATCGGCGGCGGCATCGCCTGGTATGCTTTCCTGTTCAAGCCGCAGATGCTGGCGACGGCCATTCTCGGATCGCCGCAGCCGCCGCAGACAGTATCGGCCGAAGCGGCGCGCAAGGAAAGCTGGCAGCCGCAAATCGGCGGCCTCGGCACATTAACGGCGGTTGACGGCATCAACATCACGCCGCAGGTAGGTGGCGTCGTTGACAAGATCGAATTCGATTCCGGCGAGAGCGTCAAGACCGGGCAGCTCCTCGTTACTCTCAACTCCGACACGGATGAAGCGCAGTTGCGCAGTTCCCAGGCACAACTCAAAAATGCCCAGGCCGATCTCGATCGCCGCGAAGGCCTGGCCGCCAAGGGCTATGCGCCGAAAGCCGAAATCGGCCTGTTGCGCAGCCGGCGCGATACCTTCCAGGCCGACGTCGACAGGCTGCGCGCCGTCATCGCGCAGAAACTTATCTATGCGCCGTGGGACGGGCGCTTGGGCCTGCGCGAAATCTCGCTTGGAAGCTATCTGGCGCCGGGCCAGAAAATCGTCTGGCTGCAGAAGATCGATCCCATTTATGCGGACTTCACCGTGGTCGAGGCTGACTATGGCCGCATCAAGCCGGGCCTGCCGGTAACGGCGCGGTTCAACGCCTGGCCGGGCGAGACCTTCTCCGGCGCCATCGAAACCACGGACCCCCGCATATCCGGTGAAAGCCGCTTGCTCACGGTCAGGGCGAAAATCGCCAATCCGGAAAGCAAGCTGCTGCCCGGCATGTATGCCAATGTCTCCGTCGACACGGGCGCGCCCGAGCAGGTCGTGACCGTGCCGCAGACCGCGGTGATTTTCTCGCTTTACGGCGACAATGTCTTCGTCGTGATGCCGGCCATCAGGATTGATCCCCAGGCCAAGGCGGAGGAACTGGCCATCGAACGGCGCGTTGTCAAAGCCGGAGAAACGCGCGAGGGCCGTGTGCGGATCGTCAGCGGCCTCGAACCGGGCGATCAGGTTGTGACCGCGGGGCAGAACAAGATCGACCAGGGTTCAAAGGTCACGATCAACAACTCGATCGCGCTGAAGCCTTCCGATAATTCCACGATCCAGTGAGCGGAGTTCCATGCATTTCACCGATATCTTCGTCAAGCGGCCGGTTCTTGCCACTGTTGTAAGCCTGCTCATCCTGCTGGCGGGACTGCAGGCGGTGTTCTCGCTGCCCATACGGCAGTTTCCCGAAGTATCCGACACCAAGATCGAGGTCACGACCTTCTATCCCGGCGCCAACGCCGACCAGATCAAGGGTTTCATCACCACGCCCCTGCAGCAGGCGGTAGCCTCCACCGAAGGCGTCGACACGATCGAGTCGCGCTCGGCGCAAAACAGCTCGACCATCACGCTGAAGCTCAGGCTCGATGCCGATGCGGACCGGGCGCTGGCCGACGTTCTCTCCAAGGTGAACGAGGTAAAAAGCGTGCTTCCCGAGGCGGCCAACGATCCGGTGGTGCAGCGCACGACGGGTGCCGGCTTCGCGCTCATGTATATCAGCTTCAACAGCGAACAGATGTCCTCACCGCAGATCAGCGATTATCTCGACCGCGTGGTAAGGCCGCAACTGCAAGCGATCAATGGCGTCGCCTCGGCGGAAATCCTCGGCGGTTCGACCTTCGCCATGCGCGTGTGGCTCGATCCCGACAAAATGGCCTCGCTCGGCGTAACACCGCTCGACGTGAGTGCCGCACTTGCCGCCAATAATTTCACCACCGCGGCGGGCGAGGTGAAAGCCGCCTTCACGCAGCAGAATATCAACGCCCAGACCTCGCTGGAGACACCGGAGGATTTCACCAATCTGGTTGTGGTCACGCGCGGCGACACGGTAATCCGCCTGGGCCAGGTGGCGAGCGTCAACCTCGGTCCGCAGAATTACAACTCAACTTCGGCCTTCGATGGCCTCAAAGCCGTATTCATGGGCATCCAGACGACGCCCGATGCCAATCCCTTGACCGTCATCGCCGATGTGCGCGCCGCCATGCCCGATATCCAGCGCCAGTTGCCGCAGGGCCTTGACGGGAAAATCGCTTATGACGCGACCGAATTCATCAACGCCTCGATCTGGGAAGTCGGCAAGACGCTGGCCGAGGCGGCGATCATCGTCATCATCGTCATCTTCCTGTTCCTCGGCAATTTCCGTTCGACGCTGATTCCGGTCGTTACCATTCCGCTGTCGCTGATCGGCGTGGCGCTGGTGCTGGTGGCTTTCGGATATTCGATCAATCTGCTGACCCTCCTGGCGCTGGTGCTGGCAATCGGCCTTGTGGTGGACGATGCCATCGTGGTGGTTGAAAATATCCATCGGCATATCGAAGACGGCATGAAGCCGTTTGAAGCCGCGATCCTGGGGGCGCGCGAAATCACCGGGCCGGTGATCGCCATGACCATCACTTTGGCCACCGTCTATGCGCCCATCGGCCTGACCACGGGATTGACGGGTGCGTTGTTCCGCGAATTTGCCTTCACGCTGGCGGGTGCCGTTATCGTCTCGGGCGTCATTGCGCTCACGCTCTCGCCGATGATGGCGTCATTGTTGCTCAAGCCCCACGAAGCGGAAGGCCGGTTTGGCCGTCTCGTCGAACGGATATTCGGCTCGACGCAACGATTTTATCGCCGCCGTCTCGATGGCACGATCAGGCAGCGCTCCGTTTTCGCATGGGTGGCGGTTCTGACGGTTGTGCTTTCCGGCATTCTTTACCAGGCAATCAATCGCGAGCTTGCCCCGGCGGAGGACCAGGGCGTGTTGTTTGCCTTTGTCAATGCGCCCGAACATACCAATCTCGATTATTTGACGACCTATACCGACAATCTGACCGGGACATTCATGGCTGTTCCCGAAAAGCAGAATCTTTTCGCCATCAACGGTTTTCCCAACACGCATTCGGCCTTCATGGGCCTGATCCTAAAGCCGTGGGGCGAGCGCGAGCGTTCCGACCTGTCGGTGATGGGGGATCTGCAGCAGAAATTCGCGGACGTTTCAGGCGTCACGGTCTTCGCCACGGCACCGTCGGCCATTCCGGTGGGGGCTGGCGAGATGCCGGTCGAGTTCGTCGTGACTTATCCGGGCGACTACACGCGCCTGGCCGAGGTTCTCGACCAGCTGAAGGCCGAAGCGGCAAAGAGCGGGCTCTTCCTCTTCACCAATGCCGACTTGCGCTTTGCCACGCCACAGGTCGAAATGATCATCGACAAGGACCGGGCCAACAAGCTTGGCGTTACCATGGCCGATGTCGGCGCCACGCTGGCAACGCTGCTTGGCGGCAACAATGTGAACCGTTTCACGGTGCAGGGCCGCTCCTATGAGGTGATCCCGCAGGTGCCGCGCACGGAACGCGCGACAACCCAACAGATCCTCAAATACCGTGTGCGCGCCACCAACGGCGCCATGGCGCCGCTGGCGTCCTTCGTCACACTCGGCCAGACGGTGCAGCCGAACGGGCTTGCTACCTTTCAGCAGCGAAATTCGGCGGCGCTGCAAGGCGTGCCCTTCCCCGGCCGCACCATCGGCGAGGGCATAGCGTTCCTGCAAGAGAAGGCCAATGAGATCATGCCCCAGGGCATGTCTTACGATTTCAAGGGCGAAAGCCGCCAGTTTGTCAAGGAAGGCAATTCGCTCGCCACCACCTTCGCCTTCGCGCTGCTGCTTATCTATCTGGTGCTGGCGGCACAGTTCGAAAGCTTCCGCGATCCCTTCATCATTCTCATCGGCTTGCCTGCGACGGTATTCGGAGCGCTGTTTGTGTTGTTCGTGCTGGGGGAAGTGAATGGCGCGATGCAAAACAATCCGCCGATCAATCTCGGATCGGGCACGATCAATATCTATACCCAGATTGGCCTTGTGACCCTCATCGGCCTGATCGCCAAACACGGCATCCTGATGGTGGAGTTCGCCAACAAGCTGCAGGAGACGCAAGGTCTCGACAAGCACACGGCGATCAAGGAGGCGGCGGCCATACGCTTGCGCCCCATCCTGATGACCACGGCCTCGATGGTGATCGGGGTTGTGCCGCTGCTCATCGCGGCGGGCGCTGGTGCCAGGAGCCGCTTTGACATCGGCATCGTGATTGCCGCCGGCATGACCATCGGCACCATGTTCACGCTGTTCATCACGCCCGCCATCTATTCCTTCGTGGCCCGCGACAGGCGGAAGCCCGAGGCGGAAGTTCCGGCGGCGCGAAGGCCGGCGCTCGCGAGCCCTCCGCTTAGCGAAGCGGCGGAGTGACTTGCCGGGCCGCGGCTTCGCGGGCATAAGGGCGCCCATGAAAACCGCCTATTCGATCCTCGCCTGCGCCGTTTTGCTGCTGGCGGGATGCAAGACCAGCAACAATATCACCATCAATCAGGGATCGATCGCCGCGGCGCAGACAAAGTCTCGCTCCGAGCCCATTTTCTACAACGGCAAGACCTACCGGCTCGACTACAGCTACATGCAAAGCTCGAAAGCCTTCGACATGCGCGTTTCCGGCATGGGGCCGAAGCAGCAGAAGGACGCGGTGGCGGTTGCGACCTCGGGCTTGCGCTATTTTGCCTGTACCGACAGCCAGTCCAGCCAGATGATCGGCGGTCCAAGCTATGCGGGCGGGGTGTGGAACGTGCAGGCCAGGTGCGTCTGAAGGTTAAGTCCTCTCAATTGAATCGGCGGTCGATCCAGTCGCGGGCGCGAAAATACTGGCCGATCCATGGCAGGAACCAGGTGGAACCGTTGTAAAGCGGGTGATCGGGAAATTCGGGGCTGTCGAAAGCACATATGCGGTTTCCGGCGCCGGCAATTTTCCGCGCCGTCTGGTGGCCGAGATAGGACATCATGGCGACGCCGGAACCATTGCAGCCGAGCGCATAGTGCAAATTGTCGAACTTTCCCATGTGGGGAACTTCATCAATAGTGAAGGCGACGTTGCCGGTCCAGGCGTGGGTGATTTTCGCGGCCCGCAACTGCGGAAAACGGTCCAGCATGAAGCGGTGGAGAATATGCGCGGTCTCGACTGGATTGGTTTGGCCGAATTTGGCGCGGCCGCCGAAAATCAGGCGCTTGCCGTCGGGCGACAGGCGATAATAGGTGAGGACGCGGCGCGTATCGGCGAAGGAACGGTTCTTCGGACTGATTGCGTGGGCAAGGTCCGGGGGCAGCTCTTCGGTGGCGATGATGTAGGAACCCATCGGCACCACGCGGCGCTGCAATTGCGGTGTGACAGCGCCGGTATAACCGTTGGTGGCGATGATGACGTCGCCCGCCTCGATGAGCCCACGCGGAGTTTCGACCCGCCAGCTTGCGCCGAACTCCGTGAGTTTCGTCACGGGAGTGTTTGAGGCAATGGGGATGGCGCGCTTGGCGCAGAGATCGAGCAGGCCCTTGAAATAGAGTGCCGGGTGCAAATGCGCCACGCGGCTCACCACCATGCCGCCGCGATAATAATCGGAGCCGATTTCCTCGCGCTGGCGCTCGGGTGGCACAATGTAAGCGTCCGCCTTCGCGTATGTGTTGAGGAGGGAAACCTTTTTGGCCATGGCGTCATAGTGGCTCTTTGACCAGGCGCCGAGGAAATAGCCGGTCCTGGTCCAGCCACAGTTGATTTTCTCGCGGGCGATCAAATCCTCCACGAGGCTGAAGGCATCGGCCGCGTCGGCAAGGTAGGGTGCCGATTCCTCCGGGCTCATGGCTTTGGCGATATAACGCTTGCCGACGTTGACGCCGCCCGAGACGATGCCGCCATTGCGGGTCGATGCGCCGTAACCCGGCTCGTTGGCATCGAGCACAATGCAGTCGAGGCCTTGGCGCGAAAGTTCGAGGGCGGCGCTGAGACCCGCATAGCCGGCACCCACGATGGCGACACGTACCGTCTTCGGCAATTCCACTTGCGCCAAAGACTTCGGCTCATGTGCTTCCCACCAGTAGGGGCGGGGCTTGAAGTCCTTGTGGAAGATGGTTTCGGGCATTTTCAAAATTATCCCTTTATGCTGAGGTGCTTTGCCAAAGGCAAAGCCTCGAAGCATCGGCCAACCTGCTACTGCTCAACAACACCCTTCGAGGCTCGCTCCGCTCGCACCTCAGGGTGAGGAACGTTGTTAAGAATTTTCATGGTTGAAGAACTTCGCAGGTTTCTCCCCAGCGATCGCTGAAGACGAGGGATTGCATGTCGAGGCGCTTGCGCCAGCCCACGGCTTCGAGTTCCGGCGTCTGGTGCAGTTCCTCTACATAGCCGAGGCAGAGGTAGGCGACTGGCACCACATGATCGGGCAATCCCAAGATGCGGCGGAGGTCGGCATCGTTGAAGATGCTGACCCAGCCCACGCCCAGTCCCTCGGCGCGGGCTGCGAGCCATAGGTTCTGCACCGCGCAGACGGTCGAATAAATGTCGGTGTCGCGATTATGCGTGCGGCCCAGAACCACGGGACCGCCGCGCTCGCGGTCGCAGGTAATGCAGAGATTGATCGGGGCTTCGCCGATGCCTTCAAGCTTCAGCGCGGAATAGAGGGCGAGCCTTTCGTTTTCAAACAGTCGCGCCGCTTCGCCGTTGGCTTTGGCAAAGGCGGACTTGATCGCGGTCTTCGTGTCTTGCGCCGTGATGACAATGAAGTTCCACGGCTGCATAAAGCCGACGGACGGTGCATGGTGGGCGGCGAGCAGCAGGCGCTGCAATGTTTCAGCGGGAATCGGGCGGGGCAGGAACTGGCTCCGCACATCGCGCCTGGTGAAGATGGCGCGGTAGACGGCGTCGCGTTCGGCGCTGGTGAACGGCCCCGCTGCGGCGAGATTATGGGTGGTATCGGGCATCGTTGGTCCCCTCGAATGCATGATGGCCGGCTCCGCCATCCACGCGGAAACCCGCCTTGTCGCAAAGCCGGTCTTCTGGCTCGGCATCATCCGGCACGGCGCCTTCCCGGCCTTGTCCAGCCAGTGGCATTTGCCGTAGCCATCCGCCTTACAGCGTTGGGCACGCCGCGGAATTGCACCGCATTCCCGATTCTCCAGCTTGTGCTGGCACTTTGCATTGGTGAGCCTAGTCAACCCGCCCGTGCCTTGCAAGGATGGGACGTTTTTCTAACCGCTCGTTGCCGCCGCTTCCGCCACGATCCAGTCGCGGAAGGACTTGATCATGGGGTTTTGAGCGGCCAACGGGGTGATCAGGTAATAGGCGAATTGTGGCGGGCTTCGCAGGCTCAATTCGAATGGCTTGACGAGGCGCCCCGCTGCGAGATCGTCGGCGGTGAGGGTCGAATCGCCCAGCGCCACGCCCTGACCGTCGATTGCCGCCTGAATGGCCAGCGACGAGTGACTGAAATGCAGGCCACGAGTTTCGTTGAAATCGCTGACGCCGGCCGCCAGCATCCACATGCGCCAATTGGGCCAAACGGCATCCTGCGCCTCCCACACGAGATGAATGAGCGTATGCGCCAAGAGGTCGCGCGGTTCCCGGATGGGCTTGCGGCCTTTCAACAGAGCCGGGCTGCACACTGGAAACACCACATCCTCGAAGAGCTTTTCAACCTTGAGGCCGGGATAATTGCCCTTGCCGAAGCGGATCGCCACATCGACGTCGTCGCGGTCGAAATCCAGGGTGGTTGAAGAAACATCGATGCGGACGTCGGCGCCGGGCATTGCCGCCAGAAAGCGGTCAAGGCGGGGCACCAGCCATTTCGCCGCAATCGAGGGCGAGGCCGTAACCCTGATCTGGGTTGGATTTTCCAATTGCCGGATGCGCTGCAGGGAGCGGGTGAGGCCGGCAAGCGCATCGGCAATGGCGGGCCTCAGGATCTCTCCCTGCCGGGTCAATTGCATGGTGCGGCTGGTGCGCAGAAACAGGCTGACGCCGATCTGGTCCTCTATTTCCTTGATCTGGTGGCTGACGGCGGCTGGCGTGACATTCAGCTCGGCCGCAGCCTTGGTAAAGCTCAAGTGCCTGGCCGACGCATCAAAGGCCTTGAGGGCCTGTAGCCCGGGGATGAAACGCAGCATGGGATCTTCAAACGGTTTTTGACGATATTGATAAAACTAGTCGGTTGAACCGGATTCTACAACCACTTATCTCATGGACATCGAAGAATTCATAGAAAGGAATTGAAGATCATGACCCGCTACATCTCACCATTCTGGAACAGCTTGGGCACGGCATTGACGTTTTTCAGCGCCAAACCGCGCGCCGAGAATGGCCTTGACGCGCTGCAACGCGACTACAACCACATTCTCTTTGAGAACCGCCACTGGCTTCCCTAATCGTGCCTGCCCTCCCTCTTCATGGCCGTCCTTTAAGACGGCCATGACTTTTTAGCGGCCCTGCCAGCGGGGCCGGCGCTTTTCGGCAAAGGCCGCAGCGCCTTCCCGCTGATCCTCGCTCGAGTAGAGCGCATCCACGGTCTTGAGCCGGCGCTTCGTCACCATGTCGAAAGCCTGCTGAATTGGCAAATGCTGGGTTTCACGTAAGGTTTCTTTGATAGCGGCGAAAACCAGCGGCGGGCCTTCGGCCAGATGATCGGCCAGCTCGCGGGCCCGCGCCATCAGATGGGCGGCGGGCACGATTTCGTTGACGATGCCCCAGTGTTTGGCCTCGGCGGCGCCGAATCTTCGCCCGGTAAACAGCAATTCCACGGCAACATGATAAGGGATGTGGCGCGGCAGCTTGATGGTCGCGGCGTCGGCCAGCGTGCCTGAGTTGATTTCAGGGAGCGCGAAAGT
>JBOHKD010000010.1:0-17165 GCA_050728895.1 Aestuariivirga sp. | reverse complement strand
GGCCGACCTCTCCCTCGGGGAGAGGTGAACATCACTCCCGCCGCTTCGCGGGAGAAGGTCGGCGAAGCCAGGCCGCCGGAATGACGAAATAGGGGCAGAGCGGCTATTGCCGGTATTGCTGGATGCGGGTGGTGCGCAAGCCCGCCAGGCCGTGGCGGTCGATGGAGCGCTGCCAGCTCAGATATTCCTCGACTGTCAAAACATAACGCTCGCAGGCTTCTTCCAAACTCAGCAAACCGCCGCGCACGGCCGCCACCACCTCCGCCTTGCGGCGGATTACCCAGCGATGACTTCCGGGAGGGGGGAGATCGGCGATCGTGAGCGGACTGCCATCGGGCCCGATGACGTAGTTTACGCGTGGACGCAACTGACCGTTCATTTCCGCAACTCAACTGGTACGCAACTACTCACTGGCCTCCACACTAGGGGGGCCGCCTTAAAATTCACCTAAACGGTAGTAAAGATTTCGGAAATTTGGCGTGCCGGCTGGGTCAATTCAGGACAGGAGAGGGTACTTTAGGTTTACTTTCAAGGCACATTGCCCCATTTAGACGCCCATGAGCATCGATCCAGGCATTTTGGAGAAGGTTCGCGCCAGCGTTGGCCATCCGGCGGGAGCGCGGATTGTGTGCGCCATGTCGGGGGGTGTCGATTCCTCGGTGGTGGCGGCGCTGCTCAAGCTCGCGGGCTATGAGACGATCGGCATTACGTTGCAGCTTTACGACCATGGCGAGCTCACGCAGCGCAAGGGCGCCTGTTGCGCCGGCCAGGATATCCACGATGCGAGGCGCGTGGCGGCGAATCTCGGCATTCCCCATTATGTGCTCGATTTCGAACAGCGCTTCAAGGAGACGGTGATCGAGGAATTCGTTAACGGCTATCTGGCGGGTGAAACGCCGATCCCCTGCGTTACCTGCAACCGCACGGTGAAATTCGCCGATCTCCTGGCCATGGCTAAGGAGCTGGACGCCGCCGCGCTGGCGACGGGGCATTATATCGAGTCGAGGGCGCGCGGCGATACTCACCGCGATCTCTTCACGCCCGCCGACATGGGGCGCGACCAGAGTTATTTCCTCTTCGCCACCACGCAAGCCCAGATCGATTATTTGCGCTTTCCGCTGGGCGGCTTGAGCAAGGCAGAAACGCGGGCCATCGCGGCGGAGCTTGGCCTTGCTGTCGCGGAGAAGCCCGACAGCCAGGATATCTGCTTTGTGCCGGAAGGGCGCTATGCCGATGTCATCATGAAGTTCCGGCCGGACGCCGCGGAAGCGGGAGAGATCGTCGATCTCGAGGGCCGCGTGCTTGGACGTCATCAAGGCATCATCCATTATACCATCGGCCAGCGCCGGGGGCTTGGCATCGCGCAAGGAGAGCCGCTCTATGTGGTGAAGGTCGATGCCGAAACGCGCCGTGTCGCCGTGGGACCGCGCGAGGCCTTGCTAAAGCATGAGTTGAGGCTGGCTCGCGTCAACTGGCTGGGGGTCACGCCATTGGCGGCCGAACCCATTGCCGTTCACGCCAAGATACGTTCTGCCCGCGCCGCCGTTCCGGCTTCCATCCTGATGGACGACGGGCAAGCGGTCATTGCCATTCCCGGCGGCGAATATGGCGTGGCACCGGGCCAGGCTTGCGTGCTCTATGATGGCGGCGGTGCCGGCGCCCGGGTTTTGGGCGGAGGATTTATTGCAAGCGCGCCGAAGGCTGCTATAGTTTCCCCGATGGCGGACATCGAGGTGAGAGCAAGTCCATGACGCAGCCGCTCCGCAAGCTGGCGGACCTCGACAATCCGGCGGTGGCCAAGGCCTATCGCCGCCTGGCGCCGATTTACGACAAGACTTTCGGCAAGATCGCCGAAGCCGCTCTTCGTCAAACCATGGAGCGCGCCAACCGCCACAGCGGCAAGCTGCTTGAAGTGGGCGTGGGGACGGGGCTTTCCTTGCCGCATTACAAGGCGCAACTGAAGGTTACGGGAATCGATCTCTCCCCCCACATGCTGCAACGGGCGCGCGAGCGCGTGGCCAAAGCCGCGTGCCGCAATGTCGATGCGCTGCTCGAAATGGATGCAACACAGCTCGGCTTCGCCGATCAAAGCTTCGATGTCGTGGTGGCGCTCTATGTCATGACCGTGGTGCCGGACCCGGTTGCCGTCATGCATGAACTCGCCCGCGTGACCAAGCCGGGGGGAACGGTTCTCGTCTGCAATCACTTCAGTGTCGAAAAGGGCTTGCGGGGCGCTGTCGAAAAACGTCTGGCGAAGTTCGCCGACGTGCTGGGCTTTCGTTCGGAATTTCCGCTGGAAACGCTGATGGTGAGCGGCAGATTGCAACTGGTGGCGAAAACGCCGGTGAACCCATTCGGCTTTTTCACCCTGCTGGAGTTCGTGCGGGTCTCTTCACCCTGAGGCGCATCGCGAAGCGGTGCCTCGAAGGGGCCTTTCTCCGAGTTTGGGGCTATGCTTCGAGGCTCCCCCGGATCAAGTCCGGGGTCGCACCTCAGCATGAGGATGTAGATGGGTTTGCCACAAGCCTCACGGTTTCCTATAGTCGTAGCCGTGAGTGAGCGGGGACCGGCGAACACGTGGCTAAGCTAAATCTTCACCTTCATCCCAATTCCGAGCATGACCTAAAGCGGGGCATCGCCTGGGCGGTTCACGCTTTTACCACCTGCGGCATCGTGCTGGGCTTTCTGGCGCTGGTGGCGGTGTTGAAGAACGATCCGGTCGCGGCCTTCATGTGGCTGGGTCTCGCGCTTTTCGTGGACGGGATCGACGGCACGCTGGCGCGGAAGGCGCGGGTGCTCGAATATACGCCCAATGTCGACGGGCGCACGCTCGACAATGTGATCGATTTCTTCACCTATGTCGCGGTGCCCGCCCTCATGGTCTACTGGTTCGACATGGTGCCCGATCAATGGGGCCTCAATCTCATCGCCGCCGCCCTTATCATGGCGGTTTCCTGCTACACCTTCGCCAATACCGGCATGAAGTCCGGCGATTATTATTTCGTGGGCTTTCCGGCGCTGTGGAATGTGGTGGTATTGTATTTTTATATCCTCGGCACGCATTGGGTCATCAATCTTGCAACCATCGCGGCGCTCGCCGTTTTGACTTTCGTGCCGGTCAAATTCGTGCACCCGCTGCGGGTCGCCCACTGGCGGGAAATCACCATCCCGATGACGGTGCTGTGGGCCGCGATGTCGCTCGCATTGATCCTCAGCGCCAAGGACCATGCCGCATGGGGCGGGGTGGAATGGATCGAGCTTGCGGCATGGATCGCGGCGTCCTTGTATTTTGCCGGCATTTCGCTGTGGCGCACGTTCATCAAGAAGCCGGATGAGGACGCGGGCGCGGCCCACGCGGCTTGACTTTGGACGTTCATTTTCCCTATACCGGCGCTCGTTTTGGCGGGGTAGCTCAGTTGGTTAGAGCACGGGAATCATAATCCTGGGGTCGGGGGTTCAACTCCCTCCCCCGCTACCATCAAAACCTTGTCCGGTACGCTTCGTTACCTATCTCTCAGGCCGGTCAGTTCAGGGCGAGCAACGGCTTCCGGACGCCACGTCAGCTCCGCGCCCATCGCCTTTGCATCAACCGCCCAGATGGGCAATCATGAGGCCGAGACTTACAATAACTGGATGGTAGTCGGGGCAGGTCAGGCGTAATCAAGGGAAAAGATATGTTCTATAGGACAGGTTGAGCGTAACCGCATTTGAATATGCCAATTTGCCCTCATCATCCGTCTGAGTAAACCGGTAAGCCAACGAGGTATTCCAGTCCCGCGCCAACCATACTCCCCCCAATAAGCTGGCGCTCAATCCCGCAATCACCGACCTTCGTGTTGACATGCTGGTACCTCGCAGATCAGAACGTTTGGGGCCCTGTTGGATCACCGAGCACTTCGATCAATCGCATAGGGTTTGCTCCTGCGTTGTAGCAGTGTGCCCGCATCCAGATTGACCACAAGCTTTGGTTCATCCTGTAAATGGAAGTATTGCTTCCTGCAGTCAAGGTTACCGAGCCTTGAACTACGATCCAATGCTACGGTTTGCCGCCGAACAGTTTGATGGGAAGACCGGTTCACAGGTAGCGTGGGTGCACCACCATGTTATTTACCCTTCAATTTCAATTTCAATTTCTTGGAATTTGCGGCCCCGACTTGCTAAAGACGCCCATTCGCTACAAACTCGGCTTTGAAACCGATTCGGAGATGTCAGCTCAGGCTATGAGGGAGGTCTGTGTATTCGGAGGAGCGTCCTTGGGGCAAATTCCAAATTCTTGATGAGCAGCCTGGTTTCAAGGTAAAGCGCATTGCCGTCAATCCAGGCGCCCGGCTGTCCTTGCAGAGTCATAGGCATCGTGGTGAACATTGGACGGTGGTCAGTGGCATTGCTATCGCCACCGTGGGTGCGGCGGTAAAGACGCTATTGCGCACACAGTCCATAGATGTCCCAAAGGGAGAGACGCACCGGCTCGAAAATCATCATTCTGAACCCCTCGAAATCATTGAAGTGCAGTTTGGCGACTACCTCGGCGAGGATGACATCATCCGGTATGAGGACGTTTATAATCGCGTATGAAAAACTAGATAGCGGGATCTCCTTGCATTGACCCATGTCCGGCAAGCGGTACACTACATCCATCACCGTATTGCACTGGCCAGCACCAGAGAACGCCTGTTTTCATGAAGCGCGCCGGGCATCGTTGCAGCAGCCAGCGGCGGCATTCCGAGGCTAGCGGATTTATGAAGAATTTTGCCCGACACACAGTTCGAGAAGCCTTGCTGGCATGATGCCCCCGCCCCGCCAAAATCTCGAGTCGAATTCAGGGGATTATGAACGGATACCGCTGGTTAAGCAGTCAGGATTCCGTGAATACGATGCTCGCTGGCGCATTGGCAGCGAAATCAACGCGCTGGGCTTTCGCGCGGTCGGCCTTGGTCTGGGCACATTGCTTCATGCGAGAGGCGTTAGGCCCCACATTGTGACAGGCCATGATTATCGCAGCTACTCAATGGATGCAAAAAACGCTTTGATTACCGGACTGCTTGGGTCTGGTTGCACCGTGTATGATGCCGGGCTCGCCATTACCCCCATGGTCTATTTTGCCCAGTTTGATCTTGATGTCCCCGCTGTTGCCATGGTGACCGCTTCGCACAACGAGAATGGCTGGACCGGTGTCAAGATGGGAATGGAAAGACCGTTCACCTTCAATGCGGCAGAGATGTCTGCGTTAAAGGAAACGGTACTCACCGGCAATTGGATCGAGCGCGGCGGCGGCCGGCTCGTGGATGCGAATGATGTGTCCCGTCGCTATATCGAAGATCTCACCAAAAGAACGAAATTGAAAAGACGATTTAAGACTGTCGTTGCCTGCGGTAATGGGACCGCCGGAATCTTCGCACCCCCGGTTCTCGCCGCGGTGGGTTGTGATGTTATCCCTCTTGACTGCGAACTGGATTACAGGTTTCCAAATTATAATCCCAACCCGGAAGATATGAAAATGCTGTCGGCAGCTTCGAAGGCTGTGAAGGAGCATGGGGCGGATATTGCGTTGTGCTTCGACGGCGATGGCGATCGCTGCGGCGTGATCGACAATGAGGGCAACGCCGTTTTTGCAGACAAGGTGGGGGTTATTCTGGCAAGACTTTTCGCCTCGTCGGTTCAGGATGCCTTGTTTATTGCTGATGTGAAATCAACCGGATTGTTTGCCTCCGATCCGGTGCTCAAAGCACTGGGAGCGCGTTGCGAGTATTGGAAGACCGGCCATTCGTACATGAAACGCCGAACCGCTGAGCGGGGGGCTTTGGCTGGTTTTGAGAAGTCGGGCCACTATTTTTTTCAGCCGCCAATTGGCCGGGGCTACGATGACGGGCTGCTGACGGCCCTCGAAATCCTGCGCATGCTGGATCAGATTGAGGGGAAATCGATGGCTGATCTCTGCCGGGAGCTGCCGCAAACCTGGGGGACACCAACTATGTCGGCCCATTGCGCCGACGATCTCAAATACGGAATTGTAGATCGTGTGACGGAGTATATCCGCGCCATCCATGATGAAGGTTTACGGATCGCAGGCCAATCCATCACGGATATGATTACGATCAATGGCATACGCTTTGGCATGGCCGATGGCTCCTGGGGGCTGGTGCGAGCCTCGTCCAACAAGCCAGAACTAGTGGTGGTTTGCGAAAGCCCAGTTGGCCGCGATCGATTGATGGATATCGTCTCTTCCATCAGGTTGCAACTAAAGACTTATCCCGAGGTGGGTGAGCTTCACCAGGCACCGCAACCATGAGCATTGTGCCGGTCATCCTTTGCGGTGGATCGGGGACGCGGCTGTGGCCCTTAAGCCGTGCCGAGCGCCCAAAACAGTTGATCTCGTTCACCGGCAACAACACACTGCTTGAAGAAACATTGAATCGCGCCCGGATGATTTCCGGTGCAGGGCAGATAATATGCGTTCTGGCGGCCCCCCACGAACTCGATGTGCGCAAATCCCTGAAGCGTCTGGGAATGCGGGGTACGCTGTTACTTGAGCCGGCACCACGCAATACAGCACCTGCCTTGACCGCGGCGGCAATTGTTGCCAGTCGAAATAATCCTGATGCCATAATTGTGGCCTTGCCCGCCGATCATGTCATTGAAGACGGCGAGATCTTTACCGCGTCTATAGCGTGTGCTTGCGCAGCCGCAGATGCCGGCTTGTTGACCGTTCTAGGCGTCAGGCCACGCTACCCGTCCACCGCACTGGGCTATATTGTTCCTGGTGCTTCGATTGACGGCTTATCTCGAGTCCATCGAGTCGATCGCTTCGTTGAAAAGCCATCACAAGATGCCGCCGAAACTCTTATTGCCGAAGGCGCCCTCTGGAACGCCGGCATTGTTGTCGCACGTGCTAGCGCGGTAGTCGTTGCGATGCGTCAGCATGAGCCCGCAGTTCTGCAAGCCGTAGAGTGCTCACTGGCAAATGGCGACAGCGAAGGCGGCGATGTCAGGCCCGCGCTAAGCGATTTTGGCCGAGCCGCCAGAATTTCCTTTGATAATGCAGTGCTGGAAAAGCATCGCGGGGTTGCCGTCACTCCCTTTGACGCAGGCTGGCGGGATATCGGAACCTGGACAGAAGTGGCCGAACTTTATCCCGCTGACGCGGATGAAAACCGGCGGCACGGAACGGTAAGCTTGTCATCCTCGCGAGATACTTTTGTGTTCAGCCCCAACCGGTTGACCGTAGGCATCGGCCTAAAGGATTTAATCATCGTCGATACACCGGACGCACTCCTCATCGTGGACCTAAAAAGCATCGGAAATTTTCGTAAGGTAATGGAAGACGTGATAGCCCGATACCCGGAAGCAGCCAAGAGCGATCAGGCAATTGAAGCAAGAACCATTCTCTTGAATCCAGGACAAATTTTTCAATACGAAACCGGCCATGATTCCACACGGCACTGGATTGTAACCCAAGGTGAGGTAACGGTGTCAATTGGCGGTAGAGCGTCAATTTACAAGATAAATGAAAGGTTTCGTGAGATTTTGGATGATGCATTTGTCATTCGTAATTCAGGCAGCGCGCCTGCTAAATTGATTGAGGTGCTGGTGGCTCCCGACACCCGACTTACCTCACAATATTTCTGAATTGCGGGGTAAATACATGGTTTCGCAAAGATCGGTGGTTGCCGCCGTGAATGATGGATTAAACGAGCCAATTGCCTCACTATTGGGAGTAAGCGTTTGACAGGGCGTCTTGCACAAGATGACTTCGCAAGACGGGTCTATTGCATTCTCGGCATCCCTGTAGACGCGATCACCATGGATTCTTTGGTCGACCGGATATTTCAAGCCGCCGAGGCACGTTCGCGATTGTTCATATCAACGCCCAATCTAAATTTCTTAATGCTGAGCCAGCGCGATTCTGAATTTAAACGATCGTTATTGGAAATTGGAAAGCGATATATGCCCGCCGGATGGTATTGGAGTGTTGCTTATCTGCAAACTTTTGGGTGTCCCTATTAACTCCCGTGTTGCCGGTTCCGACATACCGGCGGCGATTCTGGCATCAAGCCGGCGATTTGTCAGTCGGCCGCTCTCCATTGTTTTTTTGGTGGCGCGCCTGGAGTTGGCAAACTCGCCTGCGATGCCGTGAATAGTCGCCCGTGAACAATCCGATTTTCACGCATAGCGATGCCTGAACCCGCCGAATAGCATCGCCAGGAACAGGCGCAAAAGAAGCCTCAGCCAGTTGAGCAGGAGGCGGAAGTTGTAGCCGGCGGCGGCAAGGATGGCGTTGATGGCATCGCCCTGCGTGTGGGCGAGATAGTTGCGGCCCATGCGGTGCTCGTTCTTGATGTGGCCGATGACCGGCTCGACGGCGGCGCGCCTTCGCATCTCGCGCTTGATGGCAGGTGTTATGCGCCGCTTCTGGCCCGAGGTGTAAATCTTGAACTTGTGGCTGGGTGGCGAGTTGTGACCGCGATATCCGGCATCGGCGAGAATGCGGTCGAGCCCCGCGCCGATGGTTTTTTCCATGTCCGGAATGATCACCGCCAGCGTATGGCCATCATACGGATTGCCCGGGAGTGCCTTGGCATGCAGCGCGAACTGGCCGCCTCTTGAACGATGCAGCGTGGTAGCGATCGAGACCTTCACGCCGAACTCGTAGGGTGCATGCGCCTTGCCTTTTCCGATGCACTCCACTTCCGGGGCATGCAGGCTGTAGACCCTCAATCCGGCCGAGGGCAGGCCCTTCTTGCCCCGCTGATTCTTTCTTTGATCGAGAACCCGCGATGCCAGATGCAGCGGGTGGCGGAAGATGTCCTGCAGTTCGTCCTCGCCCACGATCTGCCTGGCGATGTCACGGATGGTGCGGCCGAGATAGGTCCGCAGCGTGCGCAGGGCCTTGTTGGCGCGCTTGAACTGCTTGGCATGGGCGTATCTTTGATGCCTGATGAGGGCGAACTTGCCGACCCGCCTGTAGGACTGGCGCAGCTCAATCCCCGTCTTCCTTGCAAGCGTCACCAGTTTCTCTCGCGCCCGGTTGAGCAGCTTTGCATCGGTGGGGAACATCACGTTCTTCGGCTGCACCGTGGTATCGATGACAACCCTTCTGGTATCCTGCGGTGCCATCGCCCCGGTCCGAACCGCCACCGACAGGCTCTCCTGCAGGAGCGCCGCAATCCGCTCCTCGCCCATCCGCTGGCGCCAGCGGGTCAGCGACGAGCGGTCGAAGGGCAGCTCATGCAGGAAAAACTCCTCACCGCAGAAGAACTGAAAGTACGGGTTCTCCACCCAGCGGGCGCACAGTTCCTCGTCGGAGAGGTCGAAGGTGTGCTTGAGGATCGCAAGCCCCGCCATCAGCCGTGTCGGCAAGGGCGGCATGCCCGGGCCATCCGCATAGACGGCGCCGCACTTCGTCTCGATAAAGCTCCACGACACCGCCTTCGCCAGCTTTACCAATTCATGCTTCATGTTGATGATCTGGTCGAGACGCGACCGGAACATGTCCTGCGCCCCCGTCTCGCGGCGCTCCCGTGGCTTCATCGGCTGATCCCTCCGGCTGTTCTCTCAGCCGCAGTGAATCACACTTCCAGGCGTTCGTGAATCGCAAAACCAATTTGCAAGAAAACCGGCCCCAACATGTGCCTTTCTTGCAAAATCGAAAACTTCAAATGCCGCCGTCAGCAAACTCAATCAATGGTTTGGGAATAGTTCACGGGCGACTGAATACTAGGAAGAGTGATCGCCTGAATTGCGCGGCGGCTATCGATCCAGGAGTCATCGCCGCCGATAAGATGGAGGACCCTTCGATCATTGACAGCATTAATGCCACCGGAGCGGATTTCCTGCTTGTCGCACTGGGCGCAAGGAAAGGGCAGACCTGGTTATTGCGTAACATGGAGGCACTGAAAGTGCCCGTGGTCAGTCATTTGGGTGCGACCTTAAATTTTCTGGCGGGAACCGTCAGGCGCGCTCCCGCGGGAATGAGAAAGCTCGGATTGGAATGGCTGTGGCGGATCAAGGAAGAACCGCAGTCGCTTACCGAACTCCGTGAGACGGAAGGCAGGATCGCCGAATTCCGGGAACGAAAGCTAGCCGCCGCCGCCCGTCTTAACCGCATCGCGATCAAAGCGCCCATCAGCGGAGACATCTACGATCTCGCTCTGCACACCATTGGCGGTGTGATTCAGCCGGCCGAAACATTGATGCTGATCACGCCCGAAGCCGACGAACTTGTATTGCTGGCGCAAGTCGCTCCACAGGACATCGACCAGATCGCGCCCGGCCAGCAGGCGCGGGTGCGATTTCAAACCTTCAACCAGCGCCTTACTCCCGAAGTAGGCGCGGAGGTTACGCAGATCGCCGCCGACACCAGCCGCACCGATCAGAATTCTCCGCCGTTTTACGCCGTCAGGCTCCGCATCCCGCCGGAGGAATTGACCAAACTCGCCGGCAGCAAATTGAAACCCGGCATGCCGGCGGAAGCCTTTATTTCAACGACAGAGCGTTCGCCGCTCTCCTATTTGCTGAAACCACTGGTCGATCAAATCGCCCACACTTTCCGGGAGTAGTGTTCCTCCCATACATCCGGTCCGAAATTGCGCGCGACGACTTCTTCCAGAAGGTTGAAAACGATGCCTTTCATGAGTTGTTTTTAGCGGGCAACATTGAGAGTTCGGTTAACTTATCCCCACAATTATTTACAATCTTTAGTGTGACGCGGTTGCAGAGCCGCCGTTTTCCTTCTCCCTTTGGAGAAGGAAGGGCCCGCGCCGCGAGGCGTAGGAGGATGAGGGGACACGGCCTATCAACTCTGGTCCGATCCCCTCACCCTCCCATTGCTCCGCAATGGGCCCCTTCCTCTCCCGAGGGAGAGGAGATTTTTTAAGGGAGCAATTCGAGGCCGACGGCGGTTGCCTCGCCACCGCCGATGCAGATCGCGGCGATGCCCTTGCGCGCGCGCCGCGCGATCATGGCGTGGAGAAGTGTCACCACGATGCGGGCACCCGATGCGCCGATGGGATGACCCATCGCACAGGCGCCGCCATTGACATTGACGATTTCGGCGGGGAGCGAGAGGTCGCGGATCGCCGCCATGGCGACGACGGCGAAGGCTTCGTTGATTTCATAAAGCTCGACCTCCGATGAACGCCAGCCGAGCTTCGCCATGAGCGCTTCGATGGCGCCGATGGGGGCGGTGGTGAACTGCCCCGGTTCGCGGGCGTGACCGGCGTGACCGGCGATGACGGCGAGCGGTTTTGCGCCGATTTTTTCGGCCTCCGAGGCGCGCATGATCGCCAGGGCGGCGGCGCCATCGGAAATCGAGGAAGAATTCGCCGCCGTCACCGTGCCGCCTTCGCGGAATGCGGGGCGAAGCTGCGGAATACGATTGATATCGGCTTTCGTTGGCTGCTCGTCGCGATCGAGCGTGACAGCAGCACGACCAGACTTCTCGGCGATATGCACGATTTCATTTTTGAACGCGCCGGAGTCATGCGCGGCTTGCGCGCGTTCGAGCGAACGGATGGCATATTGATCCTGCTGGCCACGGGTGAACTGGTAGGCTTCCGCCGTGTCCTCGGCGTAGGTGCCCATGAGGCGGCCGGAATAGGCGTCCTCCAGCCCGTCGGTGAACATGTGGTCCTTCACTTCGCCGTGGCCGAGGCGCAAGCCGCCGCGCGCCTTGGGGAGGAGATAGGGCGCGTTGCTCATCGACTCCATGCCGCCGACCACGACGCGGGCGTTGCTGCCGGCCATGATCGAGTCATGGCCGAGGATCAGCGCCTTCATGCCGGAACCGCAGACTTTTGAAACCGTGGTGGCGGGGACGCTTTGGGCAAGCCCGGCGCCGAGGGCGGCTTGCCTCGCCGGATTTTGCCCCACACCGGCGGGGAGAACATTGCCCATGAGAACTTCATCAACCGAGTCGAGGCCGGAGGCCGTGAGGGCCGCCTTGATGGCAATCGAACCGAGTTTAGGCGCCGGCAACGCCGAGAGTGCCCCCTGAAAGCTGCCGATGGGCGTGCGCTTTGCCGCCGTGATGACGATGGGATCTCTAATCATGGTGCCCATGGCGGCCTCGTGCGATTGAGAAAACTTTCAATCCCCCGTCTCGCTTCCTCGCTTTCCCAGCGGAGCGCCAAGGCTTCAGCGGTCGCGGGTTGCGAAACGCTACCTGTTGCTACACCGCGCAGCAATTGCTTGGTCTCGGCAATGGCACCGGGGGCGCAGGCAAGCGCCAGCTCGATCTGCCGTTCGACGGCTTCGTTGAGTTTATCGGACTCATGAATTTCCGACACAAGGCCGATGGCGCGGGCTTCCCCGGCGCCAAAGGGGTTGGCGTTGAGTGCCAAGCGCCGCGCGTTGCCCGGACCGACGCGGCGAATGAGAAAGGGCGCGATAATGGCGGGGATGAGACCAAGCCGGGTTTCGGTGAGCGCGAATTTGCTTGTGGGCGAAGCCAGCACGATATCGCAGACCGATACGAGGCCAACACCGCCGCCAAAGGCAGCACCCTCGATGATGGCGATGACAAGTTTCGGCAGTTCATCGAGGCGCTGCAGCATGGCGGCAAGGCGGGTGGCCTCGGCGATCCGGCTGCTACGCGAAGCCACGAACTGTTCCCGCATCCAGGCGAGATCGCCGCCGGCGCAGAAGCTCTTGCCCCTGGCCGACAGCACGACGGCGCGCACGCGAGTATCGCCTGAAAGCCGCTTAGCCGCATCCGTCAGTTCACGGATCATCACGGCGTTGAGAGCATTGTGCTTATCGGGCCGATTGAGCACGAGGCGGGCGAGCCCACGCGGATCGATGGCAAGCTCGATTGTTTCATAGGCTTGCGTCATGGCTTGTGCCCTAAAATTTGCAGCATGAAATCGGAAGCCTCCGCCAAGGTACTAGCGTTAATCCCGGTGGTAAAACCTTGGCCCTCCAGCATCTCTACCACCTTATGCGTCGCCACATTTCCCTTGGCGCCCGGTGCAAAGGGGCAGCCGCCGGCACCCGCCACGGAAGCATCGAAAACCCGTACCCCGTAATCGAGCGCGGCTTGAATGCAGTCGAGTGCAAGTCCTCGCGTATCATGGAAATGTCCGGCGATTTTTGCAACCGGAATGCCAGCGAGGACATTATCGAGCAAAGCGGCAATGTCGCGGGGGCTTGCCACGCCGATGGTGTCACCCAATGAAATTTCACGGCACCCCATGTTAATGAGAGAGGCAGCGACGCGGCGAACGGCTTGGGGCGCAATGGCTCCTTCATAGGGACAGGCCACCACGCATGACACGTAACCGCGCACCGGCATTTTATCCGTGGCGGCCTTTTGACAGATCGCAGCATAGCGGGCGAGGCTCTCATCGATCGTGCAGTTGATGTTCTTCTGGCTAAAGGTTTCCGAAGCGGAGGCAAAGACCGCCACTTCGCCGACGCGGGCCACCTTCGCGGCGTCATAACCCATGAGATTGGGGGTGAGGGCGGAATAGACAACGCCCGGCTTTCTGGCGATGCGGGCGAGGACATTCCCACCATCGGCCATTTGCGGCACCCATTTGGGCGAGACGAAACTGGCGGCCTCGATGTAACGAAGGCCGGTGGCCGACAGGAGATCGATGAGGCGTGCCCGGTCATCTACCGATACCAATTTCGACTCGTTCTGCAATCCATCGCGGGGGCCGACTTCGCAAATGGTGACGTGATCAGGCATCGCCGTCCTCGATGGTGGCGATCACAGCACCTTCCTCCACCTGTTCACCCACGGCGGCGTGGACCGTGGCGATCCTGCCGGTGAGCGGCGCTTTCAGCGTGAATTCCATCTTCATGGCTTCGGTCACGGCGATGGTATCGCCCTTGGTCACGCGGTCGCCCACCTTCACCGCGACGATGCTGACCAGCCCCGGCATGGGCGCTATCACCAAATTTCCTTCGCCTTCTCCGCTCTCCGCTCCCTGAATGGCGGAGCGGGGCGTGGTGAATTCATGCAGGATTCCGTTCACCTCGATGGTGAGCATGCTGTCGTGAGAGAAAATCGTCATGGGAACGACGCGGCCTTGCATTTCCAGAACGATCGCGGAAAGTCCGGAGCGACCCCCACCCCCCGCCGCTTCGCGGCGCTCGTAAGAACTCGCCCCTCCCCGCAAGGGGGAGGGAGAATTGGGGGGATGAACGACAAAGGGCAACGAATGGCCTGCATAATTCAACTCGAATTTGCCGTCGTTGAAAGAAGTCAGAGCTGCTTGAATAGACGTGGTTCCGGTCAGGAGTTTCACGGTTTTGGCGCTGCCGGGCCATAACTCAAAGCCTGTCTGCGTATCGAACGGCGACGGGCTTGCGGGTTTCGAGAGATGGCCCAGGGCGTGCAGCAAAGCGGCGGCGATGGCTTCCGGAGGTGGCGGGCCTCCCGTGGCGAGACGCTCAATGTTGCGCTCGATGAAGCCGGTATCGACATCGCCCGCTGCAAATGAAGCATCGCGCACCAGGCGCGTGAGAAAGCTGAGATTGGTGCGGCAGCCGCCGATGCTTGTGTGGCCAAGCGCCACGCCGAGAAGGCGCAAAGCCTCGGCGCGGCTGGGGCCATGGGCAATCAGCTTGGCGATCATCGGATCATAGTGCGGGGTGATGGTGCCGCCCTGGCTGAAGCCGGTATCGATGCGGACTCCTTCGGGAAACTGAAGATAGGTCAGCCCGCCTGTTTGCGGCTGAAAATTTTTCGCGGGATCCTCGGCATAGAGCCTCGCCTCGATGGCATGGCCGTTGATGGCAAGATCGGACTGCTTTAACGGCAGCTTTTCGCCGCTGGCGATACGCAATTGCCATTCGACCAGATCGACGCCGGTGATCATTTCGGTAACCGGATGTTCCACTTGAAGTCTGGTGTTCATCTCCATGAAATAAAAGCGATCTTTGTTCAAACCTTTTGAGACATCGGCGATGAACTCGACGGTGCCGGCACCGACATAACCCACGGCAATCGCGGCAGCGACGGCGGCTTTGCCCATGCTCTCGCGCATCGCTTCCGTCATGCCGGGGGCGGGGGCTTCCTCGATCACCTTCTGGTGGCGGCGCTGGAGGGAACAGTCACGCTCGAAGAGATGAATGGTGTGGCCGTGGGCATCGGCAAAAATCTGGACCTCGATGTGACGCGCGTGGCCCAGGAATTTTTCGATCAGCACGCGGTCATCGCCGAAGGAGGATGCGGCTTCCCGGCGGGCGCTGGCCAGAGCCTCGGCCAAATGAGCTGCATCATCGACGCGGTGCATGCCCTTGCCGCCGCCGCCGGCGACCGGCTTGATGAGGATTGGGAAACCGATGCGGGCGGCCTCTCTCGCGAGATGATCCGCGCTCTGATTTTCACCATTGTAGCCGGGCAGCACGGGAACGCCCGCCTTGTGCATCAGTACGCGGGCCTTGTCCTTGAGGCCCATGGCGCGAATGGCGGCGGGGGGCGGGCCTATGAAAACCAGACCGGCGCTGGCCACCGCCTCGGCGAAATCCCCGTTCTCGGAAAGAAAACCGTAGCCGGGATGGATGGCCTCGGCGCCGCTCCGTTTCGCAATCGCAATGATTGCCTCGGTGTTGAGATAGCTTTGCCTCGCGGGGGCAGGGCCAACGCGAAAGGCTTCATCGGCCATTTTGACATGAAGGGCGTGCGCGTCGGCATCGGAGTAGATGGCGGCGGTGGCAATTCCCAGCCTGCGGGCCGTCGCCGCGATCCTGACCGCGATTTCGCCCCGGTTGGCGATGAGGATTTTATCGAACACGGGCCGCTTCACATCCGAAACACGCCAAAGCGCGTGGGCACGACGGGGGCATTGAGGGAGGCCGCAAGACTCAAACCCAGCACCTCGCGGCTGCTTGCGGGATCGATAATGCCGTCGTCCCACAGGCGGGCGGAAGCATAAAGCGGCTGACTTTGTTCCTCGAACTCCGCCAGCACCGGGGCTTTCACGGCCGCCTCGTCTGCATCGGTGAATGTACGCCCGCGCTTTTCGACGGATTCCCTTTTGACCGTGGCAAGCACGCCCGCCGCCTGTTCCGCTCCCATCACGGCGATGCGGGAATTGGGCCATGACCACAGGAAACACGGTGAATAGGCGCGTCCGCACATGCCGTAATTGCCGGCGCCGAAGGAAGCGCCGATCAGCATGGTGATTTTCGGAACGGCGGCGGTAGCCACGGCACTCACCAGCTTGGCGCCGTCCTTGGCGATGCCGCCCGCCTCATATTTTCGCCCCACCATGAAGCCGGTGATGTTTTGCAGGAACACCAGCGGGATCAAGCGCTGGCAGCAGAGCTGGATGAAATGGGCGCCCTTCAAGGCCGAATCGGAAAACAGCACGCCGGCATTGGCGAGAATGCCGACTGGCATGCCATGGATGTGGGCAAAACCCGTGACCAGGGTTGGGCCATAGAGTTTCTTGAACTCATCGAAGCGCGAGCCATCGACGATGCGGGCAATGACTTCACGCACATCGTAGGAGATGCGGAAATCCGGCGGCACCACACCGAAAATTTCGGCAGGATCGTAACGCGGCGGCTCGGGCGATTGCAGGTCTGGCGTGGCGCGTGGCGTGCCATTGAGGTTGGCAATGGCGGTGCGAGCGAGCTGCAAGGCATGGGCGTCGTTCAGCGCGTAATGATCGGCGACGCCGGACTGGCGCGTGTGAAGATCGGCACCGCCAAGCTCCTCGGCGGTGACGACTTCGCCGGTCGCGGCCTTGACCAGTGGCGGACCGGCGAGAAAGATGGTGCCCTGGCCTTTGACGATGATGGCTTCGTCCGACATGGCGGGCACATAAGCGCCGCCCGCCGTGCAGGAGCCCATGACCACGGCGATCTGGGCAATGCCCTGCGACGACATCTGCGCCTGATTGTAGAAAATGCGGCCAAAGTGATCGCGGTCGGGAAAGACATCCTGCTGGCGCGGCAGATTGGCACCGCCGGAATCGACCAGATAGATGCAGGGCAGGTGATTTTGCCGGGCGATCTCCTGGGCGCGGAGATGTTTCTTGACGGTGAGCGGATAATAGGTGCCGCCTTTGACGGTGGCATCGTTGCATACGATCATGCATTCGCGGCCCGAGACGCGGCCAACTCCGGCGATCAAACCGGCGGCGGGAATATCATCGTCATAGACTTGCCAGGCGGCGAACAGGCCGATTTCCAGAAACGGCGAACCCGCATCG
>JBOHKD010000009.1:0-17172 GCA_050728895.1 Aestuariivirga sp. | reverse complement strand
ACCTTCTGCTCGAAGATGGGGCCGCGCAGTTCGATCAAGGCACCGGGATTCTTGCGGTAGTGCTCGTAGACATGTTTTTCCTGGCCGGGAAACTGGCGGGCGCGGGCGAGAAGGGCCTGCTGCAACTCCTGCTCGTTGACCTGCACGCCGGCCTTTTCGCCCATGGTGCCAAGCACCAGCCCCAGACGCACCCGGCGCTCGGCGATGGCGCGATATTCCTTGCGGGCATCTTCCTCGGTGGTGCCTTCGTCGGCGAAGCTCTTGCCCGCGCGTTTCATCTCCGAGGTGAGTGCCTTCCAGATATTGTTGAATTCGGCGTCGACAAGCTTCTCCGGCAGTTCGAAACCATAGAGCTTGTCGAGAGCGTCAAGCACGTCGCGCTTCAGCTTCATGGCGGTCATCTGGCCGAATTCCTCGGCCGTGCGCGACTTGATCATGTCCTTCAGCTTGGCCAGATCTTCAAAGCCCATCTTCTTGGCGAACTCGTCGTCGATGGGGGTTTCCTTCGGCGCCTCGACAGCGGTCACCTTCACGGCGAACTCGGCGGCCTTGCCGGCGAGATGCTTGACGCCATAGGCGTCGGGGAAGGTTACTTTTACGGTCCGGTCTTCACCCGCCTTGGCGCCCTTCAGCTGGTCCTCGAAGCCGGGGATAAACTGGCCCGAGCCGATTTCCAGCGGCACGCCCTCGGCGGTGCCCCCCTCGAAGGTAACTCCGTCGATTTTTCCGGCGAAATTGATGGTGAGACGGTCGCCCTTCCCGGCGGCTTTGCCATCGGCCTTAGGCTCGAAGGTCTTGGCCTGTGCGGTCAAACGCTTCAGCGTCTCGCCAATATGTTCCTCCGTCACCTCCACCATGTGGCGCACAAGTTCAAGACCCGAGTGGTCCTGCACCTCGAAGGCCGGGATTACCTCGAAGGCCAGCGAGAACGACAGATCGCTTTTGCCGTCCATGATGGCGGTCACTTCCGCCTCGTCCTCCGGCAACTTCACTTCCGGCTGGTAGGCGGGCTTCAAATTGCGCTCGCTCGGCACCTGCCTAGACTGTTCGTCGATGGTTTTCTGCACCACCTCGGCCATGGCCGATTTGCCATATACGCGCTTCAAATGCGGCACCGGCACCTTGCCGGGACGAAATCCCTTGAGGTTGGCGCGGGCCGAAAGTTCGACGAGCTTGGCGTTAAGTTGCTTGTCGAGTTCGGCGGCGTTCACCACGACCTTGAATTCGCGCTTGAGGCCGGAGCTCAGTGTTTCGGTAACCTGCATCTTGTCTCGCTCATGTCATTTCGTGGGCGGCTGGTGCGGGCGGAGGGATTTGAACCCCCACGGGTTTCCCCACAGGAACCTAAATCCTGCGTGTCTGCCAATTTCACCACGCCCGCGCGGCTCGCGTTGGGCTTAGGGGTTGCAATCGGCGCGGTCTATAGCAGAGGGTTTGCGGCGATGCCAGCGATGAAATGGCAGCCTGCAACCCCTGGGAAATTAAGACCGGGGGCCGCCCCCGTCCCCAGCAAAAGCAATAATTTTTTCGTCATGGGTCAGCCTATATCCGGCCAATCCATTGAACGAGATCTTCAGCAGTGAGGCGGCCATGCGCAGCACGCCGGGCTGCCTCGCCGTGAAGCCAGACGGCGGCACAGGCGGCGGCAAAGCCGTCCATGCCTTGCGCCAGCAATCCCGTCACCATCCCGGCAAGCACATCGCCCGACCCGGCGGTGGCGAGCGAAGGCGGCGCGTTGGTGTTGATGGCGGCGCGGCCGTCGGGTGCGGCAATCACCGTGTCTGGCCCTTTCAGGACAACCACCGCGCCCGAGCGTTTCGCGGCGTTGCGGGCGCGTTCATGCTTTGAATCCGACGTTCCCGTTAAATCCTTGAACAGCCTTGAAAATTCTCCTTCGTGCGGAGTGAGCACAACATGCCGCTCCGGGTTTCCCGCGATGGCCTTGAAAAGCGAGGCAGGCTTATCGGCAAAGGAGGTGAGCGCATCGGCATCGAGGACCGTGGCGGCACCGCTTGCCAGAACGGTCAAAACCTTGGCGCGCGTCTCCGCGCCAACACCGGCGGCGGGGCCGATGCAGACAGCGTTCTTGCGGGGGTCGGCGAGCAATGATTTCAGATTTGCGGCCGAAAGCATGATGGCGGTGACTTGGGCCGCGTGCACGGCAAGTGCTGCTTTCGTGCCCGATAGGGTAACGAGCCCGGCTCCCATCCGCAGCGCCGCTTGGGCCGCTAGGCGGGCCGCCCCGGTGTTGAGGGCGCCGCCTGAGACCACCACCGCGTGGCCACGATTATATTTGTGATCCGAGGCTTGCGCCTCGGGCAAAACGGGTTTCGAATTTTCGGCGAGTGTGGGTCGAATTTCATTCAGCACGCTGGCGGGAATGCCGATATCGGCCACGACGGTTTCGCCGCACAGGCTTCGCCCCGGCATCAACACATGGCCCGGTTTCTTGCGGAAGAAAGTAACCGTGAGATCGGCCTTGACCGAGGCACAGCGCGGAAAGCCCGTTGCACCATCGAGGCCGGAGGGAACGTCGATGGCAATCACCGGAACTCCAGCCCCGTTGATCGCCTCGGCCAGCTTCGCCGGAAACTCCCGCGACAATCCGGCACCGAACAGCGCATCGACGATCAACCCGGCGCCCGCGGTTTCGATTCCCGTCTGAATGACACCGTCCCATTTCGCCGCCATCGCCGCCGCATCGCCCGCAAGTTTCGCGCGGTCACCCAGCAGCCCTACGCGAACGGGCCAGCCCCATCGCTTCAGGTAACGCGCCACGACTAAACCATCGCCGCCATTGTTGCCGGGTCCGCACGCCACCAACGCCGGTCTCGTGCCGTAACGCCGCACGATCTCTTCGGCAACTGCGCGGCCGGCATTTTCCATGAGGGTGAGCGAAGCTACGCCCGCCTTCACGGCCAGCGCGTCGGCTCGATACATTTCGGCGGGGGTGAGAAGTTCATTCATTTTGAGAACATAGCGGCTTGGGATTTGGTTAGGAACTCTCGCCGCCGTTCTTATGGACTTGAGGCAGGCTTGGTAATAAACGACATGCGGAAATGCGGAGCCAAGCTCGATGATAAATCACCTTTGACGCGCCCCGCCTAAAAATTGTGCAATCGCCTGCCGCTTTGATAAAATATCTCGCCAAAACCACCGGCTTCCTGTCTAACCCTTTGATTTCGTTTTATGCCGCGTTTGGCACAATCCCTGCAACCATTATCAAGTTCAAGAGGGCCAACCCATGAAAAAGATCGAAGCCATCATCAAGCCGTTCAAGCTCGATGAGGTGAAGGAAGCGCTGCAGGAAGCCGGTCTGCAAGGTATCACCGTCACCGAGGCCAAGGGCTTCGGGCGGCAAAAGGGCCACACGGAACTTTACCGGGGGGCTGAATATGTCGTCGATTTCCTGCCCAAGGTGAAGATCGAGGTCGTGCTTGCCGATGAATTCGTCGACAAGGCGGTCGAGGCCATCCAGAATGCCGCCCGCACGGGCCGCATCGGCGACGGCAAGATTTTCATCTCGACGGTCGAACAAGCCATCCGCATCCGCACCGGCGAATCCGGCCCGGACGCACTCTAGTCACCCAACCAAAAGGAATTTCCGATGACGAAGCCACTCGACGCCGCCGGCGTGATGAAAATGCTGAAGGACAAGGAGGTGAAATTCGTCGACCTGCGCTTCACCGATCCGCGCGGCAAGATGCAGCATCTCACCATGGATGTTTCGCAGATGGGCGAGGATGCCTGGGCCGATGGCCTGATGTTCGACGGCTCATCGATCGCCGGTTGGAAAGCCATCAATGAATCCGACATGGTGCTGATGCCCGATCCGGCTTCCGCTCACATGGACCCGTTCTACGCGCAGGCGACGATGGCGGTGTTCTGCGATGTTCTCGAGCCCGGCACCGGCGAGGGCTATGGCCGCGACCCCCGCATGATCGCCAAGCGCGCCGAGGCCTATTTGAAGCAGACCAAGACCGGGGATACGGTCTATGTGGGGCCGGAAGCCGAATTCTTCATCTTCGACGACGTGCGCTTTTCCACCACGCCCTACAACACCGGCTTCAAGCTCGATTCGATCGAGTTTCCCACCAATTCGGACCGCGAATACGAGACCGGCAACATGGGCCACCGGATGCGCATCAAGGGCGGCTATTTTCCGGTGAACCCGCAGGACTCGGCCCAGGACATGCGCTCGGAAATGCTCTCGGTTATGGCCGAGATGGGAGTCAGCGTCGAAAAGCATCACCACGAGGTGGCCTCCGCCCAGCACGAGCTCGGCATGAAGTTCTCCACCCTCGTTACCATGGCCGACCAGATGCAGATCTACAAATACGCCATCCACAACGTGGCGCACGCCTATGGCAAGACCGCCTGCTTCATGCCGAAGCCGGTGTTCGGCGACAACGGCTCAGGGATGCACTGCCACTTCTCGATCTGGAAGGACGGCAAGCCCATGATGGCGGGCAACCAGTATGCCGATCTCTCCGAGCTCTGCCTCTACTTCATCGGCGGCGTCATCAAGCATGCCAAGGCGTGCAACGCTTTCACCAACCCCACCACCAATTCCTACAAGCGGCTGGT
The DNA here is from genome assembly GCA_050728895.1 of Aestuariivirga sp. Lineage (GTDB taxonomy): Bacteria > Pseudomonadota > Alphaproteobacteria > Rhizobiales > Aestuariivirgaceae > Aestuariivirga. The sequence continues at coordinate 12,585 of JBOHKD010000009.1, read as the reverse complement.
ACCGGGCTACGAGGCGCCGGTGCTCCTGGCCTATTCCGTGCGCAACCGCTCGGCCGCCTGCCGCATTCCGCACACCTCGAACCCCAAGGCCAAGCGCGTCGAGGTGCGCTTCCCCGATCCCGCGGCCAACCCCTATCTGTGCTTCGCCTCGGTCCTGATGGCCGGCCTCGACGGCATCACCAACAAGATCCATCCCGGCGATGCGATGGACAAGAACCTCTACGACCTGCCGCCCGCCGAGCTCAAGGGCATCCCCACCGTGTGCGGCTCGCTGCGCGAGGCGCTCGGCACGCTCGACCGCGACCGCGACTTCCTCAAGAAGGGCGGGGTGTTCTCCGACGACCTGATCGACAGCTACATCGAGCTCAAGATGGAGGAGAACATGCGCTACGAGATGATGCCGCACCCAATCGAGTTCGACATGTATTATAGCTGCTGAGTGCTTACGGTTACTCCCTCCAATTCAAAGGCCGGAGAAAACTCCGGCCTTTTTCCGTCTTGGCGTGTGGCTCTATATTGATTCCATGGACCATGTGCCGCCAAACAAACGCAGCCAGATCATGGCGGCCGTCAAATCGAGGGACACGGGTCCCGAAGTTGCGATTCGGAGAGCACTTCATCGGCGCGGCTATCGCTACGCTCTCCATTCAGTCGACTTGCCGGGAAAACCCGACTTGGTGTTCCGCTCGCGCCGCAAAGTCGTCTTTGTGCATGGCTGCTTCTGGCACGGGCACCGCTGTAAGAAGGGACATCTCCCGAAATCGAAAGTGACCTTTTGGGCCACAAAGGTAGCGGCCAACAAAGCACGAGACCGGAAAGTCGCTGTATCGTTGCGGCGCCAAGGCTGGTCTGTTCTCACCGTTTGGCAGTGCAAAATTACCGAGATGGATAAACTTGTCGACATAATCGCCCGTTTCCTCGAATCGAGATAGCAATGACTTGCATCTTTACCGCAGGTGCGTTATTTGTTCACTTTATGTTCTGGAGACAGTTATGGAAAGACCGATAGCCATTGATCTGTTCGCCGGCGCTGGAGGGCTCAGCCTCGGCCTTGAACAGGCGGGATTCAATGTGGCGGCGGCAATAGAAATCGATCCCATTCATGCGGCAGTTCACAAATTCAATTTTCCGCAATGCGCCGTAATCCCGCAATCCGTGATTGGACTCTCTGCATCGGAAATTCGCGCGTTGTCCGGCATTGGAAATCGCAAGGTGAACGTTATAGCCGGCGGAGCGCCGTGTCAGGGGTTCTCCCTGATCGGTCAGCGAGCGCTCGACGATCCTCGAAATTCGCTTATTCGCGAATTCGTACGCATCGTGCGCGATCTCGACGCATCTTATTTCGTCTTCGAGAATGTCAAAGGGCTAACTGTCGGCAAACACCGGCATTTCCTTGAAGAAGTTATCGCGTCGTTTAATTCTGAAGGCTACTTGCTTCGCGCTCCGTGGCAAGTCCTGAACGCGCGCAACCACGGCGTTCCGCAAGACCGCGAGCGGCTCTTCCTGCTGGGAGCGAAGAAGGACCTGCCTTTGCCCCTATACCCCGATAAACTTCCTTTGAACCCCACGTGCGGCGATGCCTTGAACGATCTTCCCGATCTTGAGGATTACACGGAACTCAACTTACGTGAATGGATTGAGTGCAACAAATTCGGAGAGCCAAGCGCATACGCCCGGGAGTTGCGGTGTATCGCGAACGATGCCTGGCATTTCGGGATTCCACGCATCTGGAATCCAGGGCTTCTCACATCGAGCAGGCGAACCTTTCATACCGAGATCAGCCGTAAACGGTTTGCGCAAACTCCGGGCGGCGAAAACGAGCCGATTTCCCGCTTCTATAGACTTGCAAGAGACGGTGTATCGAACACGCTTCGTGCCGGAACCGATGCGGCGCGCGGCGCATTCACAAGCCCCCGTCCGATTCATTATGAAAAACCTCGCTGCGTCTCGGTTCGTGAAATGGCCCGCCTGCACGGTTATCCCGACTGGTTCCGCTTCCACGGAACCAAATGGCATGGCGCGCGGCAAGTCGGAAATTCAGTGCCTCCGCCTCTCGCCCGCGCGGTCGCCGCCGAAGTTTTGAAAGCAATCGGCTACATTCCGGTCCGGCAGACAAAGGCAATCGAGCTCGGCGATCCGGCTTTACTAACTTTGGATATGAACGGCGCTTCTTCTTATTGGGGCGTAGAACCGCCGATCGGGCGCCGTGACCGCAAGAGCGGTGCGAAGAAGAGGAAGCAAGAGGAGATTGAATTTCCCGCCGCAGAGGCCGCCTGATGGCAAAGATACCCAAGCCGAAGATCGACAACCGGTATCTGGTTCTCATCGAGAGTATATTCTTCGATCGTTACTCAAAAGGGATGGAGACTCTCGAATTCGAGAGATCGGCGCTTGAGAAGGCCGCCAAGACACTGAAGATAAAACTTCCGAAGAACTTGGGCGATATTATATACGCGATCCGGTATCGAATCGAACTACCCAAGAAGATTCGCGAGACGCAGCCCTCCGGCATGGAGTGGACAATAGAAGGTTCCGGAAGGTCGAAATATGCGTTCCGGCTTTCTCGTATCAACAGACTTGCGCCGAACCCGAACCTTGTAGCGATAAAAATACCCGACTCCACGCCGGAAATTATCGGTGCATATGCTCTCTCGGACGAACAGGCTCTTCTGGCCAAGCTTCGCTATAACCGGCTGGTCGATGTTTTTCTCGGCATAGCGGCTTATTCGCTGCAAAACCATTTGAGGACGACGGCAAGTGGAATCGGGCAAATTGAAATCGACAAAGTCTATGTCGGAATCGACAAGATGGGCCGGCAGTACATCGTTCCGGTTCAAGCCAAAGGGGGAGCTGACAAGCTTTCCTCAATCCAAACCAAGCAAGATATTGCCGTTTGTCAGGAAAAATTCAGCGCCCTGATCTGCCGTCCAGTATCGGCGCAATTCATGGCCGACGACCTCATCGCGCTATTCGAGCTTCAAATTTTCGACGGTGCCGTGAAAATTGTGGAAGAAAAACACTACAGGCTGGTTGCTGCGGGTGAAATCGACTCGCAGGATTTGAATACCTATCGGGGCTCAATGTAAGGCCGGAGAAAATTCCGGCCTTTTTTCGTTAGCGACCAGTGCGCATCACCACTGGCGGCATTCGGCATAGGTCCGATTATAAACTCTGCGCCATTTCTCGTTGGTGTGAACACCGCCAACAACCGTGCCGCCGACGCCGCCGATGATGGCGCCCCTGCCCACCGAGCGGCGTCCACCGACCAAGGCTCCTACCAAAGCGCCGGTGCCGGCGCCAATGGCGGTCCCCACCAGCACGTTGCCGACATTGGCCTTGCGGTTGGCAACCTTCCTTGCATAGTCGTGGCAGTATCTCTTGCTCAGGGCAAAGCTTGGATCGGGCGCCGTGGAAACGGCGAAGATGAGCGCAAGAGCCGCCACCAGAGATTTCATTCCGAATTTTGTCATGTTGTATTCCTCAAAACGGCCATGCCCCCAAAGCCCGTACAGTCTACACCATGGCCTTCGCCAATGCAAAGCTTCGGGCCTTTCGTGGCGCGGCGGTTTCAGTTACCTTGGGGCGGCCATGACGACGCTCACCAGCCTTCCCGCCGTTGAGACAACGCAACTCATCCTGCGCGAAATCGAGCTTCGCGATTGCGCCGCTTTCACCGCCTTCATGACCCAGGAACCCTATCAGCGGCACATCTCCATGCGGCTGGCGGATGCGGCGGAAGTCAAGGCTTTCGTCACCCGTTTGGTGGCGCGCCAGGGCGACGGGCGGCGCAATGTGTTTCATCTCGCGGCGGAAGAGAAATCGGGCGGCGAGGCGGTGGGCGACGGTTTCATCATCGTGCAGCGGCCGGGTGTGTTTGAAATCGGCTGGGGGGTGCATCCCGCCATGTGGCGCATGGGGCTTGGCACCGAAATCGCCCGTGTCCTGCTGGGCTTGAGCTTCGAGCGCCTTAAAGCTGAACGCATCTGGTGCAAGGTGATGGCGGCCAACACGGCGTCGAACCGGCTGGCGCGCCGCATTGGCCTCCGGCATTTGCGCTCTCACCCGGATCATCCGGCGGGCGGCGGGCGTTTTGCCTCGGTCGACATCTTTGCCCTCGGCGCGTCCGAATATTTCGACCTGCCCTATTGAGGAGGAGACATGGCCGCCGTTCCCCCGCTTTGCGATTTCGGCTGGAGGGCGCCAGGTTTTACCCTGCCCGGAGTCGATGGCAAGATTCATGCGCTGGAGCAGCTTCGCGGGTCCAAGGGCACGCTCATTGCGTTCATCTGCAATCATTGCCCCTATGTGAAAAGCATTATCGGAAGGCTGGTGGGCGAGGCCCAGGCGCTTCGCGGACTCGGCATTGCCACCCTCACCATCTGTTCCAACGACGCGGAGAGCTATCCCGAAGACAGTTTTGAAAACATGAAGGCGTTCGCTGGGCAAAACGGATTTACGTTTCCCTACCTGCATGATCGAACCCAAGACGTTGCCCGCGCCTATGATGCGGTTTGCACGCCGGATTTTTTCGGTTTCAACGGTAGGCTCGAATTGCAGTATCGCGGCCGGCTCGATCAATCGAAAACGATACTCGTGCCCAACGCGCGGCGCGATCTCTATGAAGCCATGAAGCTTGTCGCGGAGACGGGCCGGGGCCCGCGCGATCAGATCGCGTCCATGGGCTGTTCGATCAAATGGAAAACCGCGTGAGTGCAGGGAGAAAAATTATGCCGGCACCGTCAAAAAATCCACTCCGCGCCCGCGTCGAAGGCGGCGGAACTCCCGTCATGGAAAAATGGTATCTCAAATCCGAAACCGGAAGGCTGAAAGACGTGCTTCTCGGTCCTGCCGAAAGTTTCCGCTGGATGGGTCTCGAAAACGCCGCATGGTCGTCGCTAGTCCGCGACACCTTGCGCAAGGGCTACAAATTCGACCAGCAGCTCGCCATGCACCAGCATCGGGAAATGGTGGATGCCTACAGCAGCGCCAGCGTAACCACGCATTTCCTGCCGCTGGATATGGCCAATCCTTATCAGGTCTATGCGCGCGATTCATCCTTCATGACACCCTATGGCGCTGTCATCTGCCAGCTCGCCAATCCACGCCGCCGCGGCGAATATGCGGCGGTGCTGCGCTTCTATCTCGACAATGATATTCCGATCTACGACATGATTTCGGCGGGTAATTTCGAAGGCGGAGATTTCAACATCATCAGACCGGGCGTGGCGCTTGTCGGCTACACCGATCACCGCTCCGAGGAAGTGGCGGCCCGTCAGGCGGCCCAATGGTTCATCAAGGAAGGCTGGGAGATCAAATATGCGCCGATCGACCAATTCTATGTCCATATCGATCTTATGGTATGCATGTTGAACGACCATTGCGCCGCCGTCTGCCTCGAAACGACCGAAGACGATATCGTGCGGTGGCTCAAGGCGAAAAAGATCGAGATCATCCCGGCGAGTTTCAAGGAAACCATGGCGCTCGGCTGCAATGTGGTGGCGCTCGGCAACGATCGCGTGCTATCGACATCGAGTGCAAAAGATCTCAACAGCAAAATGCGCGCTGCGGGGTTCCACGTCTATGATCCGGACATGAGCATGTTCCTTCAGGCCGGGGGCGGCGTTCATTGCATGTGTCAGCCGCTGCGACGTGAGGCAGCCTGACGTTCAAGTCATTGGCGCGGGGCCATCGGGCCTGATGGCGGCGGAGGTCCTTGCAAAAGGCGGAGCCCGCGTCACCATCCATGATCGCATGGCGGCACCCGCCCGCAAGTTTCTGCTGGCGGGGCGCGGCGGGTTGAACCTTACGCATTCCGAACCGCTCGACACTTTTCTCGAACGCTATGGCGAAGGCTGCGCCTTGCTCGAACCGGCCATCCGCGCCTTTCCGCCTGAAGCGCTTGTGGCATGGTGCAATAGTCTTGGCATTGAAACCTTCGTGGGCTCCTCGGGCCTGGTGTTTCCAAAACAGATGAAGGCCTCGCCGCTGCTCCGCGCCTGGCTCAGGCGGCTTGATGGCCTCGGTGTCACATTGCGGACGCGCTCGCGCTGGCAGGGCTTCGACGGCACGCCCGCCATCCTCGCCATGGGCGGCGCCAGTTGGCCCCATCTCGGTTCCGACGCCTTGTGGGTTCCAATACTTCAGGCCGCGGGCATCACGGTCAATCCGTTCAAACCGTCCAATGGCCGGTTTCTGGTAAGCTGGTCCGATGTGTTCCGCCAGCGGTTTGCCGGAACGCCGGTAAAAAATGTGGTGCTCACCTATGCGGGCCACCGGGTGCGTGGCGAGGTGATGATTTCCCATGAAGGTATCGAAGGCGGCGCCATCTATGCCTTGTCACGAATTATGCGCGATGCCCCGGGGCAGATTCTGTACATCGATCTTGCTCCCGATGTGACAGTCGAGGCGCTCACCGCAAGGCTGGCGCGCCCGCGCGGCAAGACCACGCAATCGAATTATCTGCGAAAGACCGCGGGCCTGCCGCCCGTTGCGATTTCCCTGCTGCGCGAAACCGGGAGCGCCGCCGATGCCGAAGGCATCAAGGGGCTACGGTTAAAAATTCTGGGGCCCGCCGGAATAACACGCGCCATCTCTTCCGCGGGCGGCATTGCAAGCTCCGAACTCGATCTCGGTTTCCAGTTGCGTAAACGTCCCGGCGTCCATGCAATTGGCGAAATGCTGGATTGGGAAGCGCCCACCGGCGGCTATCTCCTTCAGGCATGTTTCTCCACGGCGGTTACGGCGGCGCGCGCCATGCTCAAAACCCTGGCCCGGTAATCTGCCCATGGATCGCCACATTCGCATCGTTTATTCAGGGGCATGAGCAGGCTGATTTCCATGGGCCTCTGCGTCATGGCGCTGGCATGCGCCGCTATTCCGGCGAAGGCCGACGTCCGATCCTATTGCGAGGCCTATGCCCGCAATCAGGCGGATACGCGCCTTGCCGGCAGCGCCATTCTCGGCGCCAAGCTCAAGCCTTCACCGGAAGCGTGGAAGGCGCGCAACGCCCGCGCATTGGCCGATTGCCAGGCGCTCTATACGCCCAAGCCCGTGGCCGAGCCCGAATCCGTGCCGGCGAAACTTGCGGCCGAGACCGCCAAGTCTGAAACCGAGCCTACCAATTCCGAAACCGAGCCCATGAAGAAGATCGCATCGGCCGTCGATCCAGCATCTCTGGTTCCCGGCAGTGTTGCGTGGGAAGATTATTGCGCCGCCAAATACGCCTCGTTCAATCGCGAGACGGGCAACTATATGTCGCGAACCGGCAAGGAACGCCCCTGCCGCGTGACCAAGAGCTGACCTCTATTTTTCCCATCATCGTTGGAGCAGCAGGTCGGCACCCTTCCAGCCCACCATCATGGCGGGCGCGTTGATATTGCCGGTGATGATGTTGGGAAAGACCGAGGCATCGATCACGCGGAGCCCGGCAACGCCGCGCACCCGAAGCTTGCTGTCAAGCGCTCCGCCCTCGCCCATGCGCGCGGTGCCGCATGGATGGAAAATCGAATAGCCGCGCGCCCTTATGTCGGCAATCATCTCGGCATCCGACTGCGTTGCCCCGCCCGGTTTGAATTCCTCCGCCAACACGGCGGCAAGCTCAGGTGCCGCCGCCAGCTTGCGGAGAAACCGCGCGCCCTCCAGCATTTCACCAATATCATTATCCGTGGCCAGCAGGTTAAGTTGAATGGCAGGAGCATCCTGTGGCGAGGCCGATTTGATTTCGACCTGGCCCAAACTCGTGGGACGGCATGAGGAGAGACCGATCGAGAGCCCCGGAAAAGTATCGGGCTGGGTCATCCGCCGCGTCTTTGGCGGCGCACGATCATAGGAGGACGGGACGAAGTAAAGCTGAAGGTTAGGGCGCTTGAGGTCGGCGCGCGAATGGATGAAGCCGCCGGCATGATTCATGCTCCAGGCCAAAGGTCCGCTGCGAAACAGCACATAACGCAGTCCCGCTTTGATCTTGCCGATGAACGGCCGGAGTTCCTGGTTTATCGTCGGCACATTGGCCTTGTAATAGTGATCGTAACCGGCATGATCCTGCAGATTGCGGCCCACCGCCTCGTTTACGGCAACCACCGCTATGCCATGGCGCTTTAGCAGCCCGAGGGGTCCAACGCCTGAGAGTTGCAGGAGTTGCGGCGTGTTAATGGCGCCTGCCGAGAGGATGACTTCGCGGCCCGCGCGCGCTTCGTGAAGTTGGCGGCCCCGCAAATAGGCAACGCCCACCGCCTTCCGCCCCTCGAACAGAATGCGCGTGGCAAGAGCCCCGGTCTCGACTTTCAGGTTGTTTCGATTGAGCACCGGCCGCAGGAACACCGAGGAGGAGGACATGCGCCTTCCACCATTTATGGTGAGCCGGTTGTAGCCCACGCCATGCTGCGTTTCGCCATCGGGATTGTGATTGATGGGCAGGCCGAGAGATCTGCAGGCCTCGAAATAATTCTGGCACAGGGGATGAGCGCCGTTTTCCATGCTGCCGATCTTCAACTCCGCTTCGATGGCTTCGTATGCGGGCTTCACATCCTCGAAGCCCCAGCCGGGATTGCCCGCGTTCTTCCAGTCCTCGAAGTCTTGCGGATCTCCCCGCACATAGACCATGGCGTTGATCGAACTGGAACCGCCGAGCATCTTGCCGCGCGGCACATAAATCGGTCTGCCGCCCAAGCCGGGGTTAGGCTCGGACCAGTACATCCAGTTGAGGCGCGGGTTGTAGAAGGACATGCCGTAGCCCAGCGGCATGGACGTGAAAAACCTGGTATCGGTTGGCCCGGCTTCAAGCAGCAGCACGTTGGCGCGCCCATTTTCCGTCAACCGGTTGGCGAGGATGCAGCCGGCCGAGCCCGCGCCCACGATGATATAGTCGAAATCCATTGGCCCGCTCATGAGTGGAGAATTATGTTGCCCTATCAAGTCTGGCAATGACAGAGTGGGGACATGAAAATACGCGATTTGAAGGTGTTCATCGTCGGCAATCCGCCGCCCGGCTGGGGCGGGCGCTATTTCATCTTTGTGAAACTCACCACCGACACGGGCATTACCGGCATCGGCGAATGCTACTGCGCCACCTTCGGCCCCAAGGCCATGACGGCGATGATCGAGGACACTTTCCTCCGCTACGTCGAGGGGATGGATCCGTTCCACATCGAGGCCCTGTGGCGCAAGGTCTATGGCTCGGGCTATACGCTCCGGCCCGACGTCTCGCTCATGGGTGTCCTATCGGGAATCGAGATCGCGCTGTGGGATATCATCGGCAAGGCGGTGGAAAAACCCGTCTATGAACTCCTCGGCGGCCGGGTTCACGAAAAGCTGCGCTCCTATACCTATATCTATCCCGACATCGCCAAGGGCGAGGACGATTCCATCTACTGGAACGCGGAAGCCTCCGCCGAGCGCGCGGCGCATTATGTGGCCCAAGGTTTTACCGCGGTGAAGTTCGATCCCGCCGCGCCCTACTCCTCCTTCGATCCCCGCCAGCCATCGCTCGAATCCATCGAGCTGTGCGTCAAATTCTGTAAGCTCATCCGCGAGGCGGTGGGCACCAAGGCCGATATGTTGTTTGGCACGCACGGGCAGTTCACTGCCTCCGGCGCCATTCGCTTCGCCAAAAAGATCGAGCCCTATGATCCGCTGTGGTTCGAGGAGCCGGTGCCGCCGGAGAAACCCGAGGAAATGGCGCTGGTGGCGCGGGCGACGTCGATCCCGGTCGCCACGGGTGAACGCCTTACCACGAAATATGAGTTTGCCCGCGTGCTCGAATGCCGGGCGGCTTCCATCCTGCAAATGGCGCTGGGCCGGGTTGGCGGCATCATGGAGTCGAAGAAAATCGCCGCCATGGCGGAAACCTGTTACGCGCAAGTAGCACCCCATCTTTATGCCGGCCCCGTGGTGGGTACAGCCAACATCCACTTCGCCGCCTCGCTCCCCAATTTCCTCATTCTCGAAAGCATCGAGACGTGGGGCGGCTTTCATTCGCAAATCGTCAAGAAGCCGATTCGCTGGGAAGAAGGCTATGTCATCCTGCCCACGGAGCCTGGCCTCGGCATTGAACTGAACGAGGAGGTGGCGCTGGCCCATCCCTATACGGGCTCGCAACTCCATCTTGAAATGACCAATCATCCGGTGCGCTGACATGCCCCGGCAATCCCGCGCGGCTTGAATAAAGATAATGGCCCCGGAGGTGGTGTTCCTCGCGGGGCCTTTCCGTGCATCTTGCACTTTGCCCGGCTAGCGGGCTTTGATCATGCCGCGCAAAGCGGCCTCTTTTGCAGGTGGTATGCGAAACGCCAGATGGAAACGCTCACGCAACTTGTTTCATCCGGCCTTGGCATACGTCGGGGGCATCAGTGTTCGAGACCTCTCTGCGTTGTATGAATTCAACATGGCCCCGCTCCCGCCTCCGGTCAAATCACCTTTTGGGTCAGGCTCGCTCACGTTTCAGCAGCGACGGAACCTTGCGAATCGGTCATAGTCCATGGGATCGAAGCCTTGGGGGAACTTCATGCCATCAGTCATACCCAATAAATTGATTGCTGAAGCAACGGAGGCCTTCACGTCGCCAACCATGCCGTCCACCAACAAGCTGATTGCCGAAGCCATCGGCACTTTCATGCTGGTTGCCGCCGTGCTGGGCGGCGCTCTCATTTCCGGCAACGCGGCGGGACTTGGCGTGGCGCTCGCCATCGGTTTTGCGGTGATGGCCATGGCCTATGCGGTTGGCCCCATTTCCGGCGGTCATTTCAATCCGGCGGTCACGCTGGGCCTCGCCGCGGCGGGCCGCTTTGACAACAAGCAAATCCTGCCCTATTGGGCAGCCCAGGTGGCGGGCGGCATTCTGGCGGCCATTTTCTTCGCCATTGTCATCAAGGCCAAGGGCGATCTGCCGCCGGGCTTTGCCGCCAACGGCTATGGCGAGCATTCCGGCGGCGGCTATCCGATGATTTCGGCACTCCTCATGGAAATCGTGCAAACGGCGCTGTTCATTTTTGTGATCGCCCGGGTCACGCGCGGCAACAATAGTGCTGGCAACATGGCGCCCGCCGCCATTGGCCTCACGCTGGCGGCCATGCACATCATCAGTATTCCCGTCGCCAACACCTCCCTCAATCCGGCGCGCTCCATTGCCACGGCGGTCATTGAACAGGGCTGGGCTCTGGGCCAGCTCTGGCTCTTCATCGTGGCGCCGCTCGCTGGCGGTGCCTTGGGCGGCCTGCTCGACAAATTTCTTGGGGATCGCAAGTAACCTCCCTGCGTACCAACTGGGGGCGGGCAGCAATGTCCGCCCTCTTTTCTGCCGTAAGCTTAATAAGCCTAAGAATTGACTTCGAGGGCGAATGCCCCTATCTGCAAGCCTAATTCCGGCGCCCCCGGATGTGGCGAGTAAGCCCCGGGCGCCCCCATGAACTCCCAATCGCCAGAACGGTTTTTCACGACTACATGAACTTCTCCGAGCTCGGTTTGAGCCCCAAAGTCCTCGAGGCAGTTACCGCCGCGGGATTTACGACCCCCACCGCCATCCAGGCCCAGGCCATCCCCCACGCGCTGCAACGGAAAGACGTCATGGGCCTCGCCCAGACGGGCTCCGGCAAGACCGCGGCCTTCGTGCTGCCCATGCTGACGATGCTGGAAAAAGGCCGGGCCCGCGCCCGCATGCCCCGCACCCTCATCCTTGAGCCGACGCGCGAACTCGCAGCCCAAGTGCAGGAAGCGTTCGAAACGCTTGGGCGTCTGCACAATCTCTCCGTGGCGCTGCTCATCGGCGGCGTTGCCTTCGAGCCCCAGGCCCTCAAGATCGACCGTGGCGCCGATGTCGTCATCGCCACGCCGGGCCGCCTGCTCGATCATTTCGAGCGCGGACGCCTGCTTCTCACCGGCATCGAGATGCTGGTGATCGACGAAGCTGACAGGATGCTGGATATGGGTTTCATTCCCGATATCGAGCGCATCTGCAAGCTGCTGCCCTTTACAAGGCAGACACTGTTCTTCTCCGCCACCATGCCCGCCGAAATCCAGCGCCTGACCAACCAGTTCCTGCACAACCCGGAACGGATCGAGGCCTCGCCCCGCTCATCCACGGTGGAAACCGTTGAGCAGCGCCTTGTCGAGGTGCCGCACGATCCCAAGCTGAAGCGCGCCGCACTCCGGGCACTTATCCGTACACAGACGAATGTGAAGAACGCCATCGTCTTCGCCAACCGCAAGACCACGGTGGCGCTGTTGGAAAAGTCGCTCAAGCGGCACGGCTTCAATGCCGGGGCGCTGCATGGCGACATGGACCAGTCGGCCCGCCTCAAGACCCTGCTGGCCTTCCGCAACAACGAGATCACCTATTTGATCGCCTCCGACGTGGCGGCCCGCGGCCTCGACATTCCCGACGTCAGCCATATCTTCAACTTCGACGTGCCCATTCATGCCGAAGACTATGTGCACCGCATCGGCCGCACGGCGCGCGCGGGCCGTGATGGCCACTCCTTCACCATGGCGACGCGCGAGGAAGCGAAACACGTCAAAGCCATCGAAAGCCTGATCAAGAAAGAGATCGAATGGTTCGACATCGGCGTGGTGGTTGCCGACACCACCCAGCCC
>JBOHKD010000008.1:0-18243 GCA_050728895.1 Aestuariivirga sp. | reverse complement strand
ACATAAGGCTGGCCTGGCGCCAGTTTTGCGAGCGGTGGACTGGCGACGACATCTTTTGTCGGCGCCAGCGTGTCCTCGCCATTGACCCTGGTCCATTTGAAAACCCGGAGCTGCGCGGAAAGCGGCGTATCCCCGGGATTGCTGACCGTGATCGTCGATGCAGCCGCCGGCAACTCAACCTGGATCCTGACAGGTGTCACCTGCAGGGACGATGCGATGGCCTGGGTTGAACCAAGCGCAAGCATCCCCAAGATCAGTCTGCCGAGTGCTCGCAGGCGCATCGAGCCTCCTCAGTAGGTCACGGTGATGGTGATAGTGTCGGTGTAGGTACCGGCCGTCGGTGTCGCCTGCGCGGGAACCCGGCCATAGACTGTTCGAGTCTGCACCGCGCCATTGCCGGTGAAGCCGGTCGCGATTTCGCCGCCGGTATCGCCCCAGTTTTGGGTGCGGGCGACGTCCTTCCACATGGTGTAGTTCACAAATTCGGCGCCCAGCTCCATGGTGCGGGTGGTTGTCGTGCCCGATCCAATGCCGTCATCAAGGGAAAGGGTATAGGTCTGGCCGTTGGTGCACTGCACCGACATCGAGGAAGTCACGTCGATATTGGCATCGAGAACGCCATCGGTGCCGAAATCCATGTTGCTTGCCGACTGAACCTTGCACTCCGCCGTTATGATGAGCTGGGAGTTGAAGGAGCCGGTGGCGGTGGCGGCAAGGCTGGAAACCGCGCCGAGGCAAAGGCCCAAGGCGGCGAAAGCGGACGACAGATGAATATGCATTACGTTTTTCACTGATACAGGGTTGGTCGGCGTTGCCATCAGGCGGAAAGCCCAAGCCTGTATTGAATTCTCACTCTACCTACAGGCGAATAAGATAGTGAACGGGATTGGTTAATATGCGCTTAAAGCTAAAATGGATATGAAACAATAGGTTATGATCAGTAAGTAACGGTGACGACGACCGTGTCCGTATAGGTGAGCGCGGGCGGTGTCGGCTGAACCGGTATGCGGCCGTAACCGGTGTAATTCTGGGCCAAGCCGTTGCCAGTGGCGGAGAGCGTGTCGCTGCCGATGGTATTGCCCCAAGGCAGGGTGTGAGCGCTGTTGCGGTAGACGCCGTAGGTGACGGCTTGCGGGGCCGCCACATTTGTCATGAGGCGCGCCGTGGGGCCGGTTCCACCCGAGGACCCATTGCTCAATCCGATGTCATAGAGCGTGCCGCCGGTGCAAGTAACGGAGATCGCATTTGTCGCGGTCCTGGCGGCGGTGAAGTCCGTCTGATTGCCGAAATCGAGGGCCGTGGTGGATACGGTGCAACTGCTGTTGTTGGTCACCCGCACCGTGAAAGAAACGTTTTGCACCATGGAGGACAGCGACGCGCCGCAGTTGAAAAGCGCCGCATAGCCATAGTCGATCTGCGTGTTGGTGCCGGAGAAAATCGATTGGTAGGTGCCGGCCGGAAGGGAGCCTTGTCCGTTGGCGATGCGCCCAAAGATTGTCTGGCTGGCGGAACCGCTGCCCAAAACGCTCAGATTTACCGTGATATTCGGTGGAAGTGGCGAGGGAGCCCACGTATGGGAACCCCAGACCTGCCCGACGCCATTGTTCCGGTAGAGATTGTAGTTCAACCTGGTCGCTCCCTGCAGCATATAGCGGGGATCGCCCGAGGCGGCGACGCCACCGGAACCGGCATTGAAGTTGGCGCATATGCGGACAGACAGCAACGGCGTTCCCGTGCAGTTCGCGGTGAAGGTGCCGGTCGCCGACTGGGTACCGCCGCCGGCGAGGTTCACATTGCCAAAATTGACGCCGGTATTGGTAAAGGCGCAGGATTGCGCATGGCCGATCGCCGATTGCAGCATCAGGAAGCAGAGGCCGGCGAAAACCCGGATCAAAGGCATTGCAGAGGGCCGATCGTGATCTGGTTCTGTTTGTCGGGCTGATAGTCGAAGCTTGCCTGACAATGGTTACCCTGGAGTTTCACCTTGACATGGTTCGAAGAACCCAGGCCCGTCAGATAAACCTCGCCGTCATAGCCCATCACGAAGGGATCGGCGGAACCTTCCAGCGTTACTTCCGAGCCTTCGGTAAGGTAGTTGCCCTTGGCATCGGTCAGAATGACAATCGCCACGGCGGCATCGGCCTTGATCCCGAAGTCGAGCACGACACCACTCATGCCGTGCGGCACCGCGATCGCTTCGCTCTCGGAAATGTCGGCATTCAGCGGCAGGCCGGTCACGTCGATGGCGATCTTGTTTTTCTGAAACGCGCGCAAATCGGAAAGCAGAAGTTTGCCACTCTTGCCGGTCTTTCCGGCAAAGCGGTTCTCATACTCGACGGTGATGCCAGGCGCTCCCACATCGACGACGGCGAAACTGTCGTCAATCCGGCGGCTAAGAAACACACCGCCCCCGGCCAGGACGGCGGCACCCTCCACCGCCACATTACCGTTCACCGCATCCCCCTGCTGCGTGATGTGGCCATCGACACTCGCCTTGGTGCCGCGATAACCGGCATTCGCCGCTGTGTAACGCAGATCGCCTTCGCCATGAGCCACGCGCCAGCCATAAGAACCGGGCGTGCCATCGCTCGGCCGCGAGGCCTCGGCCACCGCCGTCCAGCCGTTTTCGGTCACATTGACTCCAGCCGACGTCGAAATGGTTTCCCCGAACGGCATCGAGAAGCCGACGAAGGCGCCATACTCGCCCTCATCGCCAAAATCGGCAAAACCGCTGACGAAAGCGGTAAGATTATTATGGAAACTCTGGGTGTATCTGCCACTGAGGATGAGCGATCTTGTGCCGCCGCTGTCAAGCTGGTGAATGAAGCTCAATCCCACGCCTGATCGCCAATCGCGAAATGAATAGTTGACGGACGCCTGGTCGAGGGCTCGCGGCACACCACCGTGGGCTTTGCCATCCAAAGGCCGTTCAGTTACCGCCGCGAGATCGAAAAAATCCCCGAAGGTGCGATTGCTGGAAAGATTCACGCCGAAGTCTCCGAAGCGCCCCTCCCAGCCCGCATGAATGAAAACGCCCGCATCGCCATCATGCAGGCTGCCCGCGACTGCGGCATTAAACAGGCCGAAACGTCCCGCCGAAATGAGGCCGCCCAAGCCCACATCGATCAAATCAGTGGCGGCCTCGGCATGGGCTTCGCTGGTTACAATATCGCTGATGCCATAGCGCAGGCTGGCAATCCCCACGGGGGAATCGTCGTAACCGAACGATTCGTTGCCGAAATCGCGCCGCACCACGCCAGCCTCGAGCGAGAAATCGTAAAGGTCGCGCTTCAGCAGGTCGGGAGAGGTATAAAATTCCTGTTCCGTTTCGACCTCGCGGCCGGTGGCATCGGTCAGCACCACGCGCGCCGTGCCGGAACTGGTGTAGACCGGCAGGCTGTCGATCCGGAAAGGCCCGGGCGCAACATCGTTCGAATACGCCTGAACACCGCCGATGAAGACCTTCAAGGTGGAAGGCACTTCGGCACTTCCCTGGATCAGCGGCAGCGGCATGGTGACGAGATCGGGACGGAGATCGAAATTGCGCCGCACTTGCGCTCCACCAAGGCGGATAGGCCGCGTCTAGGCAAGGCCGCCGCTGACGATGTCGCCCAGGTGATAGGATCGCAGTGAACCCTGGTCCGAATAGGACCAGGTGGTATCGAGACGGAGTGCTGTAAAATCGGAGAACGTCGTGGTGCCGAGAATCCCGGTCTGCCGCAGGACGCCGAATTTCGAAAAGGCGCGGGCATCGAGCGACAGTGACCCGCCGTCGGCCGCGGCGCGTGAGTCGGGAATATTGTAGGCGGCCGAAGCATAGGCGGTGTAATTCATCACCACGCCATTGCCGCTCTCAGCGCGAGTAAATTCGCCCGCGCCCGCGGCATCGAGGCGCGCCGCCAGCCGCGCGGAATTAGGCAGCTCGAGTTCGATCGACTGGTTCGATTCATCGTAGACATAGGAGACGCCCGCCAGCGTATCCAGGACGATCGCCTCATCGGGCGCGCCATCGCCGGGCACGGATACGCCAAGCTCGGTCAGTTCCGAGCGCGCGGAGGCGATTTTGCCATCCGGCATCCGCGTGAATGCCGCAATAAGATTCAAAGGGTATCCGTTCACACGGACATCGAGCTGGAGTTGAACCGGTTCGGAATCAGCCGTTCCCGCGCCTGCCATCGGCACGTTTAGAAGCAACGCGATCAGTACGGCCAGTCCGGCACTAGTTCGCCGCCACCACCTTTGCTGTCGCTTCAATAGGCCCATTGTCGCCCTGAGCTGTGATCTTGATCGTGCCGCCGGCGGCAATTGTTTTGGACGCGCCGTTGACGGTCCATTGTTTCGACGATTGGCCGAGGACATAGCCGGCGAGGCCCTCTCCAATCCGGATAGTCTTGCCGGTTCCATTCATCACCGCGAGCGATGCCAGACGGATGCGGCGTCCACCGGCATTGTCAGCCTGGAGAACGAGCTTGCCCTTCACGAGCGCGGCTTGCCATGTGAGGTCCACGTCCTGGCCCGGCTTCGAGAAAAAAACCGGAATCGAATGGCGTACCGAGAAACCCACGCCCGCCTGTCCCGGTTTCAGCGGTTTTGGAACTTCATCGACGATGAGCCGATAGGTCTCTTCCGCGGACGCCGGCACCTTGCCGAGGCGGACAACGCGAATGACGCTCTTCTTTCCGGGTTCCAGCTTGACCGCGGGCGGGCTGGTGACGACATCCTTGGTCGGCACCAGTTCATCCTTGCCGTTGCGCTGGATCCACTTGAAGATTCGAATCTGGGCGTTGAGGGTATCCTCGCCCGAATTTATCAGCGTGACGGTGGACGCGGCTCCCGGAGCCGGCACTTCAATGTTGATGGGCATGATCTGCAAGGAGGAAGCAGATGCAATGACCGGCGCGGCCACGATGGCCGTTGCCGCGAGAAGTCCCAGAATCCAGGAGCACATCGCACAATCACTTAGAAGTTAACGTAAAGAACGCGGTTCTCGGTGTAGAGCGCCGCCGGCGGAGTTACCTGCGCGGGCAGAACGCCGTCAATCGTGAAAGCTGTCGGGCCCGTGCCGCCGGCGCCGGAAAGTGCGGCGCTGTAAGCCACGTCTTCCGCGCCGTTCACCATGGTGCTGGTGTAAGCGGTCACGTTGAGCACGGGATCGAACGACATCGTGAAGGGCGTGCCGGCCGAGCAGTTGACGTTCACGTTCGAGACCGCGGCTTCACCACCGGCGATCACGCCGACGCTGCCGAAGTCAAGATTGCTGGCAGTTACAATGCAGCTCGTTACGATGTTGACGCGCGCCTGAAAGTTGGCGCTTGTCTGAGCGGCGAAGGCCGGAGAAGCACTCAAGAACGCCGCCGAGGCGGCGAGTGGAATCAGATACTTACGCATGACACTTCCTATCCTGTGTTAACACGATGTTGCTGGAAACAATCGACGCGCCGGATGAGTGTGTCACCAAGACCCCATCGCCGTTCCCTGCCTTGTTGCTACCGTACTTTGCTTTAAGTTGAGGTGCATAAACGTCATTAAACGCCGTATAAGGAATCGCTCCGATTTGAATCACTTCGATTCAGCTTTTGTGAAATGCTGGTCTTACGGATCGCGCGCAGGAATTCTCAAATGGCTCCACTCCCCCTGGTCTTTCGTCCCGCCACCGAATTGGCCCGGCTGCTCAAATCGCGCAAGATTTCAGCACGCGAATTGCTCAATCTCTGTCTCGACCAATATGCCAGGCACAATGCCGCGCTGAACGCCGTGGTCGTGACCGATCTCGACCGCGCTCGTAGAGACGCGGCGGCGGCGGACAAGCGTCTTAGAGCCGGAACCTCCCGTTTACCATTCGACGGCGTGCCGATGACCGCCAAGGAGTCCTTTGACTGGACCGGCACGCCTTCGACTTGGGGAGTTCCGCAATTGCGCGACAACATCGCGGCCTCCAACGCGGTGGCACTCAAACGGCTAACCGGTGCGGGCGCCATTATCTATGGCAAGACCAATGTGCCACTTCATCTGGCCGATTGGCAGAGCTTCAACGATATCTACGGCACGACCAGTAACCCATGGGATGTAACGCGGGCACCCGGCGGTTCATCGGGCGGCTCGGCCGCGGCACTCGCCAGCGGCATGAGCGCGCTTGAAATCGGCTCCGACATCGGCGCCTCAATTCGCAATCCGGCGCATTATTGCGGCGTCTACGGCCACAAGCCGACATGGGGCGTGGTTCCTAATCGCGGCCATCACCTGCCTGGGATCGTGATGCCAAGCGACATAGCGGTGGCGGGGCCGCTGGCTCGTTCGGCGCGCGATCTTGGTGTCATGATGAAACTGCTGGCGGGCAGCGACGGCCTTGAAGAGCGCGGCCTCCGCATCAAACTTCCATCGGCCAAACAGACCTCGTTCAAGGAATTTCGCGTGGCCGTCATGCTCAGCGATCCGGTGAGCGAAATCGATCAACCAGTGCAAGATTTGATCGCCAGGCTGGCCAAGTTCCTGGAGCGCCGGGTGCGGAAACTCTCGATGACGGCGAGGCCTGAGTTTTCCACGCGCGAGGCCATGGACGTTTTTATCGCGCTCTTGCGTTCGGCCACCAGCCGGCGGCAGACGGAGGATGAATTCAAGCAGAACGCCGCCACGGTTGCGGGTTTCACTTCCGCCGATGACAGCTATTACGCAAAAATGCTCAAGGCGTATGTCTTGCCGCATCGCTCGTGGCTCATTGTCAACGAACGGCGCCACCACATGCGGCTCCTGTGGGACCGTTTCTTCGAGGATTGGGATGTGCTGCTGTGCCCGGCGGCGGCTTCGGCGGCTTTTCCCCACGATCATGCGGGCGAACGGCACGAGCGCACCATCCTCGTCAACGGCCGGCAAGTTCCGGCCACGGATCAATTATTCTGGGCGGGGTATTCTGGCTGCTTCCTGCTGCCCTCGACGGTGGCGCCGCTGGGTGTAACGCCACAGGGCTTGCCATCGGGCGTACAAATCGTCACCCGGCAATATGGCGATCATGCCTCGATCCGCTTTGCCGAACTGATCGAGCGTGAATACGCCCGCTTCGTGCCGCCGCCGGGATATGCCTAATCAGGAATCCACGGGCCTTGCCGGTGTTGCCGTATCGCGGTCCAGCACCAGAGTGCTAGCAGAGGTTGCCCGGCTGTCTTGGTGGCGTGCACAACATTGGGGGCATGCCAAATGGTGGTTCCGGCGGGCTTTGTTTCGAAGTCTCCGCCAGCGCGTTTCCATTGCGAGGGGCCGGTGAGCAGCCAATAGAGTTCCGGGGCGGGATGATAGTGGTCCTTGTAATGCCGGTTTGGACCCAGCATCAGCAGGCCGAGCAGAAAATTCCGGCCGGGAAAAAACCCGTGCGGGCCGATGATCTGGCTCCAGCCATAATTTTCAAGAAAGCCTTCGCCCAGAACCTCGTCGTTATAGGCCGCCGTTTGCCGCCATTGCAGATGATCGGTAATCGCCGCCAGTGCCGCCGCAATGTCCGCTTCCAGCAGCATGGTTTCCGCCGTGCACTCCGCGAAATGGCGGAGGACTGGCAACGCCACAGGTTCAGGAGCGCGGAAGTGGGCTTCATCAAGCGCTTGTGACGCCAGCCTGCCCAGCACAATGTCCACGCCTTCGCCGCCATGGCCTGAAAGACTGCGGGCAATCGCGCTCACAAGCCAGCGGGCGGTTTCGAAAAGAGTTTGGTCCACGGAAACCTTCCTAGCGCATCGGACCCAAAAGTGGATACAACTTTTGGGACAAATCAGATGCGCGAGCATATAATCTGGCGCAACTTTCCGCCTTCAAGTGGATTCCACTTGAAGGCCCGTTGCGCCAGCATCCTTGCCTTAAGAAATTCCAGGACCGGTGATCTCCCTGAGCAGCTTCAGATAGATGGCATCGCCATAGGCTTCATAGTCATTGGCGGGGATGACAAAGTGACCAGCCCCGCCCGCCACCTGTTCCTCGAAATAAACATCCAGCGTCGGCCATTCGTTGAGAATGGTTAGCGCGTTGATGGTAATGCCCGCCGCCACGGCGCGGTCGCGCGCGGCATCGACCGGAGGCCCGATGTTGTTGCGGCCGTCGGAGGATATGTCGATTACATGCCGCGGCGCCCTGGGTGCTGTGTCAAACAGCGTTTGCGCATAAACGAGTGCCGTCGAGATCGAGGTCCCGCCCTCGGCCAACCGCCTCGGCATGCTGGCGAGAATCTGGCCGAGTTCGTCAGCATCGGCATCGCCACTCACGATAGTCCAGGGCAAAACGACCATCTGATTGTCAGTATCCGACCATTGCATGACGATGACGGCGATCCGCTGCAAGGGCCCGGCGCGAATCGCTTTTTTGATTTCGGGCCGCAGAAATGCCTGGCCGAGACCTTCCATCTGCAGGCGGAATTCCACGGCATCGACGCTGAAAGAGCAATCAACCGCGAGTACCATGGCTAAGTCGACGGCCAGGCCCTGGGCCTTTCCAGCAGGCTGCGGCAAGAGCAATGCAAAGGCCAGCACTAGGCTCGCGCTGCAACGTGACAACCATCCCTTGCCGGGCCATGTGGCCATGGGCGTTTCTCCCAGGTGGAGCGGCTAACCGCAGCAATCCTATTGCGCGCGAGGCGAAGAGGGAAGAGCCGTGAGGTTGAGAAACCATCGCCGTTCGTTTAACTTCGGCGCCTATCAAACCAGGACAAGCTCGAATGCTCGATCAAATAATCGTCATCGCGGGAATCACCTTCCTGATCATGATCAGCCCGGGACCTGACATGGTCCTCGTCATGCGCAATACGATGATCGGCGGGCGGCCTGCGGGACTGACGACGTCATCGGGCATACTTGCTGGAAATCTTGTCCATATCACTTACTGCGCAGTGGGTATCGGATGGCTGATTTCCCAATCCATCCTCGCCTTCACGCTCCTGAAATATGCTGCCGCGGCCTATCTCATCTATTTGGGTCTGGTAAGCTTTCGCGCTACGGGAAAAACCCTCGACCCAGGTGCCCATGCGGCAGTTTCCAACCGGAATTGGTTTGCGCAAGGCTTTGTGAACAACATTCTCAATCCCAAGGGAACGCTTTTCTACCTGGGGGTCTTCACCATGGTGATTACGCCCGAAACCTCCATTGGCGCTACGCTGCTGCTGATTGCAATCAGCATGTCCATCAGCGCGCTCTTCTGGGTTTTCTTCGTCTATACACTCGACTTGCGGGTGATCAGAAAAACATTGGAGCGCTGTCAGCGCGCCGTAACCCGCATTTTTGGCGCCGTGCTGATCTTCCTTGGAATACGCCTCGCTGTCATGGAACGGTGATCGCCCTTGACCCGGGCGATATAGATGGCCAGATATAACGCCATGAATATCATGGCCCACCCCATTGCCGCAGGCGCTGCACCGCTGATCGATCCCTTCGGCCGGCACGTCAGCTATTTGCGCGTGTCGGTGACGGATCGCTGCGATTTCCGTTGCGTCTATTGCATGGCGGAAGACATGACCTTTCTGCCCAAACGGGATCTACTATCGCTCGAGGAACTGGACCGGGTGTGCAGCGCCTTTATCAACCGGGGCGTTACCAAAATCAGGCTCACGGGGGGCGAGCCCTTGGTACGCAAGGGCATCATGACCCTGGTCGAAAGCCTGAGCCGTCATTTGCGCTCGGGCGCACTTGACGAGTTAACGCTCACCACCAACGGCAGTCAGCTCGCAAGATACGCCCCCGAACTGGCGGCCCACGGGGTGGCTCGCATCAATGTTTCCGTCGACACGCTGGATGCCGCGAAGTTCAAAACCATCACCAGGTGGGGCGAGCTCGCCAAGGTGAAAGACGGCATCGCCGCGGCCCGGCGCGCGGGCCTCGCCATCAAGATCAATGCGGTGGCGCTCAAGAGCGTGAACGAGGCGGAAATTCCGGAAATGCTCCGTTGGGCGCACGGCGAGGGCATGGATTTGACGCTGATCGAGACCATGCCGCTCGGCGACATCGACGGTGACCGCACCGGCCAGTATCTGCCGCTTTCCGTCGTGCGCGCCAGCCTGATGGAACAGTTCACGCTTGAGGATATTCCTTACAAGACCGGCGGGCCGGCGCGCTATGTGAGGGTGAAGGAAACCGGCGGGCGCCTTGGCTTCATCACGCCTCTCACCCATAATTTCTGCGAAAGCTGCAACCGGGTGCGGCTGACTTGCACCGGCACGCTTTATATGTGCCTGGGCCAGGAAGACGCCGCCGATCTCCGCGCACCTTTGCGGGCCTCCGAGGGCAACGATCTTCTCGACGCCGCCATCGACGAGGCTATCTCGCGCAAGCCCAAGGGCCATGACTTCATCATCGACCGGCGCCACAACAAGCCCGCCCTCGCCCGCCACATGAGTGTGACCGGCGGCTGAGGGCCCAGCCCGCATACCAGACATTCGGCATCGGGCGCGAAGCGCGGTTCAAGGATATTTCCGCCACACCAGTGCCCTGACGGCACACGGCCTATTGATTGGACCCGTGGCCGAGCCCCCTGCTACGTCAGAGTCAAAGGAGACCTTGCGTTGCGAGCCAGACTAAGAAGCCTTGCCACCGCCGTGCCGGACCATACGCTCAAGACCGAGGACGTGATCCGCGAGGCGGCCACGATTTTCGCAGGGCGCCACGTGGATTTCGAGCGCATGATGCCGGTTTTCACCAACACCGGCATCGACTGCCGCTATTCGGTCAAACCCTATGCGTGGTTCCGGGGCGATCAAGGCTGGCCCGAGCGCACCCAAGCCTTTATCGAAGGCGCCACGGCGCTGTTCCGCCGCGCCGTCACCGAAGCGCTGGAGCGCTCGGAGCTTGCCGTGAGCCAAGTCGATACCATCGTGACGGTTTCCTCGACGGGCATTGCCACGCCCTCGATCGAGGCCCGCGTGCTTCATGACATGGGCTTTCGCGACGATGTGGCCCGGGTACCGGTATTCGGACTTGGCTGTGCGGGCGGTGTCTCTGGCCTCTCACTGGCGGCGCGTCTGGCGGAAGCAGCCCCCGGCTCCAACGTGCTGATCGCGGTGATTGAACTTTGCACGCTGGCTTTCCGGCCCGACGAGATGACTAAATCAAACATCGTCGCCACCGCCCTTTTTGGCGATGGAGCGGCCGCCTGTGTGGTCTCCACCATCGGCGATGCCCATGGCGAGATCGAACATGCGGGCGAACACACCTGGCCTGGCACGACCGACGTGATGGGCTGGCGCATGGATCCGCAAGGCTTCGGAGCAATCTTCTCGCGCAGCATTCCCGACCTCGCGACCCGCGATCTCAGACCCGCCGCCGATGCCTTCCTTGCCCGCTACGAATTATCATTGGCCGATATTGGCGCCTTTTCCTTCCATCCCGGCGGCGCCAAGGTGATCACGGCGCTGGAGCAGGCGTTCTCGCTTGAGCAGGGAGAGTTGCAGGATGAACGCAGCGTGCTCGGGGCTTACGGCAATATGTCGGCGCCAACCGTGCTGTTCGTCTTGGCGCGCGCCCTGGCCCGGCCCTTCGCCGGGCGCCGCTTCATCTCGGCCCTGGGGCCGGGCTTTACCGCGAGCTTCATCACCATGCTACAATAGCATTCGCGATTTCTAATTTTCGTCATTCCAGCGAAAGCTGGAATCCACGTCAGACATGGACCCCGGCTTCCGCCGGGGTGACGGTAGAGGGAACCTAAATGTGGACCAACATCATCATCCTGTCACTCGTCACCCTGCAACGGCTGATCGAGCTTTGGATCGCGCAGCGCAATACCAAGCGGCTGGTGGCGCGCGGCGGTTTCGAAGTGGGCTCGGGGCATTATCCCCTGATCGTCGCCCTGCATGGCATATGGCTGGCGGGCCTTTGGTATCTGGCACTGAAGCTCGAAGTGTCGTGGCCGTGGATTTTCGTCTATCTGGTGCTGGAAGCGGGGCGGGGCTGGATCATCGCGGCACTGGGCAGCCGCTGGACCACCCGCATCATCGTGGTCCCCGGCGAGACGCTGGTCGACGAAGGACCTTACAAATATTTCCGCCATCCAAACTACATGATCGTGGCCGCCGAAATCTTCATCCTGCCCATGGCCTTCGGACTGTGGTGGTATGCGCTCCTTTTCGCCGCTCTTAACGGTGCTGTGCTTTACTGGCGGATCAAGTCGGAAGATGCGGCGCTGAAACCCTTGCGGGAAAGCGCTCAGCCACCCGAGGCCTGAGCGGCAACGCTCCTCACGGGAACTTCCACGGCGATCTTGCCTGCCTTCTCGAAGGTCAGTTCCAGGGTGAGACTTTCGCCCTCCTTGAGCGGGGCCTTGAGACCCGTTAGCATGATATGGAGGCCGCCCGGCTTCATTACGACGCTTTGCCCGGGAGCCAGATCGAGAGTTTCGACAGGCTCCATGGAGATGACGCCGTTTACCGATTTGGTATCGTGGAGATGGGCCATAGCGGCACTGCTGGAGGTAATGGCGATGAACCTATCGGCCTGGGCAGCGTGGTTTACCAGGCTAATATAGATCACCGCCGAGGTAGCCTTAGGCGTGGCCGAGGCGCGGGCGAAAGCGTCCATCACCAGGACGTCACTGGCCAGAACACCATGTGCCGATGCTAGGATGGCGGCGAGCGTCAGGGCTATTGCGGCGAGAATCTCAAGGGTCAGTTTGCGCATGGGAGTCCTATCGCAGAAAATATGGGCAGGCGTGTGCCGGCTGGCGCGCGGCAAGGCGTCGCGCCGGGGCAAGGCGCGTCATCAGGATCGCAATAGCTGAAGCAACTTCGCTGCGGCGGCGCGCAAATCCTGTTCGGCAAAGCCAGCAAAACTGAGCATTAGTCCTTGGCTGCGCTTGCGGCCGGCATAGTGGCTGGAGAGAGATTGCGCTTCGACGCCATGGGCGGCGAGGTTCTGCACCAAACTATCGTCGCTGGCACCCTGCGGAAGACGGAGCAGCAGCATCAAGCCCGACGGCGATGCATCGATGGTAAATAGCCTCGCCTCGCCGGGTTTCAGCGCCGCGATCAGGGCGCTGCGGCGGGCTGCATAAATGCGCCGCATGCGGCGGATATGAATGGCAAAGGCGCCGGAATTCATGAACTCGGCCAAGGCTGGCTGCGCCATGAGCGAGGGCGGTGCGCCATGGACCAATCGCTCGTGGCGAAAGCGGCCTGTCATGGCCTTGGGCACTACGATAAATCCCAGGCGCAAAATCGGTGAAAAGACTTTCGAAAAGGTTCCCGAATAGATGACGCGGGCGTGACTGTCGAGGCTCATGAGCGCGGGCAGCGGACGGCCGATATAGCGATATTCGCTGTCATAGTCGTCTTCGATGATAATAGCTCCCACTTCGGCCGCCCAATCGAGAAGTTCGAGGCGCCGTGTCAGCGGCATGGTAACGCCAGTAGGATATTGCCGTGCCGGAGTGACGAAGGCCGCACGCGCATCATTCGCCATCTCGCGCCCTTTAGCCACGATCAGGCCCTCGGCATCGACGGGAACGGCAACCGCCGTGACGCCACCCATCGAGAAGACGCGGCGCGCCGTTGGATAGCCCGGTTCCTCAAGCCATACCTTGTCGGCTTGGGCCAGCACGGCGCGGTTGATGAGATCGAAGGCGTCCATGCCGCCGGCGGTCACAATCACTTGTTCCATGTCACAGGAAATACCCCGCCATTCGAAGAGGTGGCGCGAGATTGCCTGGCGGAGCGGTGGCCAGCCGAAAGCATCATTGTGTTCAAGCAGGGCAATGGGCGGATTGCGCCAGAAGCGCCCAAGCAGCCTGCCCCATTCATCATGGGGGAAGTTCTCCCAATCGACCAGGCCGTGGCGAAAAGGCTTTGCCGGTTGCCGCCGGTTTTCTTGGGCGGCGTGGGACGCTGCCCGAGCCTTGCCCGTGTGCGGCGTTAACAGGGCCTCGGGAAGCTCCGGCGAAACCCTGGTGCCGGAGCCCAACCTTGTCTCCACATAGCCTTCGCTGAGAAGCTGGTCATAGGCTTCAACCACCGTGGCGCGCGCCACCTCCAGCTCCTCGGCCAGCGCCCTCGTCGAGGGCAGCTTGGCCTGGGGCTTGAGGCGGCCGTTCAACACCAGGACCCTGATCTGGCGCGCGATCTGCGATTGAATGGGCTCCCGGTCGTTCCGGTCGATGCCGATCTCGCTCGCCGAGGTTCCCAGAAGTGGTCTATTCATTGGTGGTTATTTTGGCTCTTTCGTCCAGACCATATAGCAGGCATTCCCAGGGGCGCAAGATGTAAGGACCGGATACAATGGACGCCCCCAGCGAAAGAACGCGCGTCAAGCGATTGAACAAGCGCGCCAGATATGACGAGGAGACGGTGCATGGAATTCTCGACGCCATGCCTCATTGCAGTGTCGGATATGTATTCAATGACACGCCCTATGTGACGCCGACCCTGCAATGGCGTGAGGGCAATCATATTTACTGGCACGGCTCTTCCGCCAGCCGCATGCTGGAGGCCTGCGAGAGCGCCGATGTTTGCGTGACCGTCAGCATTATCGACGGCTTCGTAATGGCGCGGGCGGCTTTCCATCATTCCTGCAACTATCGCGCGGTCATGGTTTTCGGTAAGGCTTTCAAGATTAAGGACCCGGAGGAGAAAAAAGCCCGCCTGCGAAATTTCACCGAACACTTGTTTCCCGGCCGCTGGGACATGCTGCGGCCGGTCACCACGCAGGAGCTTAAAGCCACGACGATGCTCGGATTGGCGCTGGACGAAGCCTCGGCCAAGGTCCGCACCGGACCGCCGGGCGACGATGAGGAAGACTACGCCTTGCCGATCTGGGCCGGGGTTATTCCCGTCGCCTTGCAAGTTCTTCCGCCTACGGACGATCCCCGCCTGATCCAGGGGCTTGCTCCACCCGCCCATGCGATGTCGCTCAAAATTGGATAGCGCGAAATGAAGCTTCTGGTTTTCCAGCACATCGATTGCGAGCACCCCGGCATCTTCCGCAAGTTCCTCAAGGAAGACGGAATTTCCTGGGACGCGGTGGAGCTCGATCAAGGCGCTCCGATCCCCGCACTTGAAAACTATGACATGCTTTGGGTGATGGGTGGCCCCATGGATGTGTGGGACGTGGACGAGCACCCATGGCTTATCCCTGAAAAGCAGGCGATCCGCCGTTGGGTGGGCGATCTCAAGCGGCCGTTTCTTGGCGTCTGCCTCGGGCATCAATTGCTGGCGGATGCACTGGGCGGCACTTGCGGACCCCAGCGCCCGGCGGAAGTGGGCATACTCGATGTCGATCTCACCGACGCGGGCAAGGCCGATCCCGTCTTTGGTTCCCTGCCGCATCGCACGAAAGCGCTACAGTGGCATGGGGTGCGCGTGGCGCAGGCGCCAGATGGCGCAGTGGTGCTCGCCAGTTCCGGCGCCTGCCCCATTCAGGCCATACGCATCGGGGTGAATGCCTATTCCATGCAATATCACGTGGAGCTTGAGCCTGACACGATCCCCAATTGGGGCCGAATTCCCGCCTATGAGCGGTCGCTGGAAAAAGTTCGTGGCCCCGGCGCGCTTGCTGCCTTGGCCTCCGAAGCCCTGCCGCTGATGGACGGCTTCATCGCCAACGCCCGGACACTTTACCGCAATTTCATGCGTACGGTGTTGTAGGGCGATCTCACTCCGCCATGGCGCCGATAATTCTCACCCAGCTTCTGATGCCGCGCTGGAAGCTCGCCAGATTGTATTTCTCATTGGGGCTGTGGATGGCATCGTCGTCGAGGCCGAAGCCCACGAGGATCGAATCCATGCCGAGGATATCCTTGAAGTAACGGCAGATCGGGATGGAACCTCCCGAGCCGATCAGCACGGCTTCGCGGCCAAATTCTTCCTTCAACGCCGCGGCAGTCCGGGCGATCAGGGGATTGTCCTCCCTGATTTCGGTGGCCGGGCTACCGCTGCCTTCGCCGGAAAATGCAATCTTGCAGTCCTTCGGAACATGGGCCCTTGCGAATTTCTGAAAAGCCTTGCGCACCTTCAACGGATTTTGCCGTCCGACAAGGCGGAAGGTGAATTTGGCGTGGGCCTTGGAGGGCAGCACCGTCTTGACGCCGGGTTGCGTATAACCGCCCCAGATGCCGTTCACTTCCGCCGTGGGCCTTGCCCAGATAAGTTCGAGCACGGTTCTGCCCTTCTCCCCCGACGGCTGCGACAGGCCGACATCGCCCAGGAATTTCTTTTCCGAAAACTTGAGAGCTTGCCATTGTTTTTTGGTGGCCTTCGGCACATCGGCCACACCATCATAGAAGCCGGGAATCATCACTTTGCCCGCTTTGTTGTGAAGGGCCGCGATCAGCTTTCCAAGCACGCGGATCGGATTCATGGCGGCTCCGCCATACATGCCCGAATGCAGATCGATGCGGGGGCCGGTTACGGTCACTTCCTCATTTATAAGGCCGCGCAGGCGTGTGGTAATGGCGGGCGTTTGTACGTCCCACATGTTGGTGTCGCAGACGAAGGCGGCATCGCAGGCAAGTTCCGCCTTGTTGGCCTTGAGAAAGGGGATGAGAGAAGGCGAACCCGATTCTTCCTCGCCCTCGATGAGGAAAGTGGCCTTGACCGGCAAGGAACCGGTAGTGGCAATCCAGGCGCGGGCGGCTTCAACAAAGGTCATGAGCTGGCCCTTGTCGTCGGCGATGCCACGGCCGTGCATGCGGTCAACCCCATCCGCCCCCTTTTTCAAGACAGGTTCGAAGGGCGGGGTTTTCCATAGATCGAGGGGGTCGGCGGGCTGCACGTCATAGTGGCCGTAAAACAGGAAATGCGGCGTCCGGGAACCGGCTTCCTTCGGCGTATAATGGGCGACGACCATGGGCCTTCCCGGCGTGGGCCGGAGGCTTGCCGTAAAGCCCATGCTCTGCAATTCCGCGACAACGCTGCCCGCCGCCCTTTCACAATCGGCGGCATGGGCGGGATTGGTCGAAACAGAGGGGATGCGGACGAGATCAAACAGCCGTTCCCGGCTCCGGTCAAACTCCCGGCCCGCGGTCTCGAGAACGGCGTTGAGATCGGACATTTTCACGATTCCTCACTTGATTTTCACGATTTGACCCTTGTCGCGGCTTGATTCCCGGGCGTAGATGTGGGGCAACGCCACGGAATCGCATGCACTGTCTCACGACCCGATGCGCTGGCCAAGGGTGTTCGAGATGAGCATGGCTGAAACCAGTTTCTCACTTGCCCGCGACAGTTTGCAGGCGCGCGAACCGGCGGCCCGGCTCGACCGCTTCCGCCGCCGGGGCTACCAGCGCTACCGGCTGCTCAGGTCGTACATCGACCTGGCCTACGTGTGGAAACGGCGCTGGTTCATCATCACCATGATCCTGGGCTTTTTCTTTATGGCGGCGCCAACGCCCGCCGGCCTTACCCATGACGGGCAGATCGTCCTGGTGATGTCGCTCATGGCCACGGTCCTGTTCATTTCCGAGCCCGTGCCGTTGCCGTCCGTGGCGCTGCTCATCGTCATCGGCCAGGTCGTCCTTCTGGGGCTTGATTCCACCACCGTTGCCAAAAGCCTGATGACGGATTCGGTGCTGTTTATCATGGGATCGCTGATGCTGGCCGTGGCGGTGGTGAAACAAAAACTCGACCGGCGTATCGCCTTGGCGATTGTCCGGATGACGGGCACCAGCGTGTTCTGGATCAGTTTCGGCATCACGGCGGTGTGCGGCGTGCTCGCCTCCTTCATTGGCGAACACACCGTGGCGGCCATGATGTTGCCGGTGGGGGTGACACTCATCAGCCTGACATCGACGGACGCCAGGAAAGTGAAGAACCTCGCGGCCGTGCTGCTTCTGTCGATCTCCTACGGCAGCGCCATCGCCGGTATCGGCACGCCATCGGGGGGTGCCCGCAACGTCATCATGATCGGATACTGGAAGGACTTCTTCTACGATCCCGCCAATCCCGAAACGCGGCGCTACCTGATGGATTACCTCACATGGATGCTCTACGCCTATCCGATGTTCCTCGTGCAACTGCCGATCGTTTCGGCCCTTCTCTTCTGGACTTTCAAGCCTGAATATCGCGACCTGTCGCGCGCCGTGGCGCGGCTACGCACGCAAGTGATGATGGATGGGCCATTGGGAATGCCCGGCTGGTCGGCCATCCTCCTGTTCATTCTGACGATCTTCGGCTGGATCGCTTTCTCCGAGCAACTGGGGCTTGGCATCGTCGCAATCGGCGGCGCGGTGGCCTTCCTGGTCGCCGGGCTGGTGCGCTGGGAGGACATCAATTCCGGAGTGAACTGGGGTGTTGTGTTG